>NZ_JBFTIZ010000017.1:41961-42686 GCF_056395165.1 Pedobacter sp. 10L46_2 | reverse complement strand
GTGTAAAGGATAGGGTGAGGGGTTGTAATTAAGTTTATAACCCCTTTTTTGATGCTATTTTGTGATAAAAAACTAAATTGCGTGTCAAAAGACCCATTTATGTTAGATTTTAAACCAGTAGAATACTCTCAAACCACTCTTACTGAACTTATGATTCCTTCTTACTCTAATTTTGGAGGAAAAATACATGGAGGTATTATTTTAAGCTTAATGGATAAAGTTGCTTACGTATGTGCGGCAAAACATTCTGATGGCTACTGTATCACAGCATCAATTGATGTGGTTGATTTTTTGGCGCCAGTTGAAGTTGGAGAATTGGTTTCTTTGATGGCATCAGTAAACTACGTTGGTAACACCTCCATGATAATAGGAATAAGAGTTGTTTCAGAAAATTTGAGAACGCATGTAATTAAGCATACCAATACCAGCTACTTTACTATGGTAGCAATAGGAGATGACAATAAACCTAAGCAGGTACCGGGATTGATCTTGAAAAGTGAAGATGATGTTAGGCGATTTGCACAGGGGTTAAATAGAAAGAATCTTAAAACTGAATATAAAAAGAATGAAGCCAGTTTAAGAGAAAGCTACAATAATGAGAGTTGTTTGGTTACACTTAAGAATGAAAGGTGTAAAGTGGCTTTAACATCTGGTTAAAGCCACTTGATCTTTATACTACGGAACGCAATAGGTGAACCTTCATTCTGCAAAAGAATATGTCCCTT
>NZ_JBFTIZ010000017.1:37199-41896 GCF_056395165.1 Pedobacter sp. 10L46_2 | reverse complement strand
AAATTTTTAAGGGATTTATACTTGCTTTTCTCTATTAATGATTTAAAAGATTCTGTGCTCCTGTCATAATCTACAACTTTGCGCCCATTTAACCAATGCTGAATATGATTCTTGTTTACAATGATTCTGGCTATATTCCAGTGTTCAAGCAATGCGGGATTTTTCTTATCAGCAGATATCAGATCATACAATGATGCCAGTGAGCGAAGTTCACCGCGCTCTGGATATTTAAAGTTCATTTCATCTAATATTTGATATTCAAGACCTAAGAAAGTACCTTTTTGTGCTTCATAATCATTTGTTACCAGATATTTAACCCCACTGTTTGTTTCTTTTGAGATTTTAAATTCAAAGAAAAGTTCAAAGTTGTCGAATTGAGCATTGGTTATAATATCCATTTGCTTGCCGTTTTCGGGTTTTACAGCAAGCAGCTCTCCGTTTTTAATTTCCCATCCTCCTTCAGCTATCTTTTTCCATCCGTTAAATGTTTTCCCATCAAAAAGCAAACTCCATCCCAATGCTTTCTCTTGACTGGTTAAGGTATTCGGAGGCTGAGCAAAGGCACCAAAAATGCATATTCCCTGCAGTAATATAATATTGAAGCACAACCTGGATATATTCATAAAGATTGATTTTTAGATTTTGGGTTCCCATCCCTTTTCGTACGAACGGCCCCATAGTTTCTGAGCTTCTTTGTCGCCAACGATGTGACCGTTTTTCGGATCAATTTTTAAGTCGCGACCAACCCTCCATGATATATTGCCTAACTGCATGGCTACACAGCTTTTGTAACCGAGTTCAACATCACAGTTCGGACGCCTGTTGTTTCTGATGGCATCAAGAAAATCTGCCATATGCAAACTATCCATCCCTAAACTTGGACTCGCTGTATTTCTTCCCTCTAAAGATTCTCCGCCAGATTTTGGTGTCACATCCTGAATTAGCTTTCCTTGAAGATCATATATTTTATAAGCATCATCTCCGGTATCCAGGCTTCCTTTTTCACCATAAAAGATAATTCCTCTTTCCTGTCCTTCAACTTTTCTTCCGTTACAGCTTCTGTTTTCCCAAAGCAAGGTAACCTTACCAGGATAATCTATCGTTACTACCTGCGTGTCTGGGGTTTCCCAGTCATCATTAAAATGATATCTTCCGCCGGAAGAGCTAACGCGGGTCGGAAAATCTACTCCCAGACCCCAACGGGCTACATCTACCTCGTGCGTTCCATTATTTAGCGCTTCGCCGGTTCCCCAGTTCCAGAACCAGTGCCAGTTGTAGTGGATTAAACCATCTTTGTAATTAACACGTGGTGCTGGTCCCTGCCATAAATCATAATCCAGCCAGTCGGGTACATTTGCTGGCTTTAAAAAGGTTTCTTTCCTGGTATTCGTATACCATGTTTTTGCCATATATACGCGGCCAATTATCCCTTCATGGAGTAGCTGTATTCCTTTGGTTAGCGTAGGGGCAGAGCGACGTTGGGCGCCCATTTGCACTATTCTGTTGTATTTTCTGGCTGCTGCTACTGCAATTTCACCCTCTCTTGGATTATGGCTTAATGGCTTTTCAACATATACATGTTTTCCGGCCTGGCAAGCCATAATGGTTAATGGTGCATGCCAATGATCAGGAGTTGCCGTGTATATTGCATCAACAGATTTATCTTCCAGAACCTTGCGCAGGTCTTTTTCAGATTTTGGTGGAGTTGTTTGACCAGCTTTCACAATAGTGTTTATTGCCTTAGGAATGGCTCTTGAATCTACATCACAAACTGTAACTATTTGCGTGTTTTTTTGTTTGGCAATTGTACCTCCCATGCTATTCCCACGGCTATTAACGCCGATAGTTGCTATGTTTATTCTGTCATTTGCGCCAATAATATTTCTATAGCTTTTGGCACTAAACCCAGAGGCAGTTCCTCCGAATACACTATTTCCAACAGATAAAGCTGCTGTTCCGATACCTATTTTTTTTATGAAATCTCTTCTTGAATTGTTGCTCATAATTGGTTTTTGGTTGATTGTTTTGGAATTCTATAAAACTCTGATTTTAACATTTTTGAATGAAACTTCATCCCCATGGTCTTGAAGTAGAATATGCCCTTTTTTTACCTGACCAAACGGTGGTTCTGAATCTTTAAACTTACTTAGCTTCCATGCTTCTTTGTAGGAATCACTGCTGCGGTCAAAGGAAAGCGTCTTTTTTCCATTTAAGTAATGAGTTACTTTAGTGCCTTTGGCTACGATTCTTGCTCGGTTCCATTCACCGGTTTTATTCTCCTGTGGTACATCTAAAGGTAGCATGTCATACAAACCAGCCTGTAAACGGTTGCCATTCCTTCCCAATTTTGCATCAGGGTGTTTTACATTATCTAATATCTGGTATTCTAATCCGAGCCAACCTCCTTTAGTATACTTAGTGAAGAAATATTTTATTCCACTATTTCCTCCTTCAGAAAGCTTAAAGTCAACAGAGAGATCAAAATCAGCATATTCATCTTTTGTAAAAATATCACCACCTCCTTTTTCTCCTTCCTTTTTTGCAGATAAAATGCCATTTTCTATTTTCCATCCTGTAGCTGGTGGCGTATCTTTCCCAACAGATGTCCATCCGTTAAGACTTTGACCATCAAAAAGGAGTTTCCAACCTTGTTTGATTTCCTGTTTGGTAAGGGAGTTGTCTTTGTTTTGAGCATATGATACTCCTGTAAGAAGGAGTATCACTAGTAACACCGGGGTTATTTTTGAGTTCATATAAATAAATTTAGCGAAACAATTGTTAACGATAGTTGATTAATGCAACATGTATAAACATGTTACATCTGGGTATATCCTTTGTTTTGTATTATTTTTTGTGGATTTGACTGCATCACTGTCATTGGAATAGGATAAGTCAATGCATTATCACTCCAGGTAAAGCTATTGTAACCATCAAACTGTTGTTCTGCAATCATCACATCTTTGGCTCGTCCTGTTCTTACAAGGTCAAACCACCGGTGATTCTCAAAAGCCAGCTCAACACGGCGCTCGTTTTCAATTGCTAACAGGAAAGCCTGATCACCGCTGAATTCACTCAATTGATAATCGTGTAATAAATTCGGTGCTGGTTGAATATTAGGGTCGCCAGGAGTTTTTCTTGCCCGTTCCCGAATTTTGTTTAGATAAGTTAGGGCAATTCCCTTGTCGCCCCCGCCACGAGCCAGCGCCTCAGCATAAAGTAAGTACACGTCTCCCAGACGTAATTCTATCCAATTGTTGCCATTGTCTGAACCGCTTGTTGAAACATCATAGTATTTACGCACATATTTCTCGGTTTGCAAGGCTCCGGTTTTAGCATTGATCCAGCCATCTCGCATGGATACAAATTTCCTGGGATCTCCGGTTTCATAAGCATTTGACATGTATTGGGTAGGAGAGTTCTCACCACCCTTGTCGCCCACCAAAACAACCTCTTTATCTGAAAATCTTGGAGCGAAATTGTTATTCCATGGACTACCAGTTGCTCCATTTGGTGCGCCTTTCATGTATTGAACTTCAAAAAGAGATTCAGTACTGTTCTTTTTAGAAACATCAAACAGGTCTTTATAGCTTGGAACCAGAGAATACGCAGAATTATTTACTACTTCTGCAAGTTTTTGACTGGCAAGATTGTAATATTCGCCTCCTTTATTAAGCGGATAGCCTGCCATGGTTAAATAAACTTTACCAAGCAATGCTGAGGCTCCGGCCTTGGTTACTCTACCTTTGTCTGTGCCTCCGTATGACTGAGGAAGATTAGCTTCGGCATATTTTAGGTCTGCAATGATGAAATCATACATTTCTTGCAATGGTGCACGCCCAAGTGCATATGCTTCAGTTTGACTTAGTTCTTTGTCTGCTTTGATTACCCCTAAAAGCTGGCCATTTAAAGCTGGCCCTCCAAATGCCCTATTGAGCCAGAAATAAACAAGCGCTCTTAAGAAACTGGCTTCTGCTTTATACTGACTTCTTAATTTTTCATCAGTGAAGGTAGCTGCATCGCTGCGACCAAGAACAATATTGCATCTTAGTATTGTTTTATAACTGTCATCCCACATGTCTGTTATAAAGTTGTTTTCAGGAAGTAAGGGAGAGGCAAATTCATCTATGCCTTTTTCATTTGCAGGGTTTCCCGACAGCCAGGAATAGGTAGTGTTGTCTGAACGGATTTCGCCAAGCCTCACATATGTTGAATTGTATAATGAACGCAAATTGCCATAAGCAGAAAGGGTTGCCTGATTAATGTCCTGTTGTGTTTTATAGAATGAATTGGCATTTAAATTTGATTTCGGGTTCAGGTCAATAAAGTCATCACTGCATGATGCCAGAAAGAAGACTGCTACGAATAATAGATTTATCTTTTTCATATATTTAAAATATAAGCATTAATGAATGTTTAAAACGTCAAATTAAGTCCAAGGATAAACGTCCTTGCAGTTGGATAGCCCAAGTAATCGCCACCTTTTGTAAGTCCGGCACCTTCGCTGCTCGTTTCCGGATCATATCCTGTATAATTGGTTATTGTAAATAAATTGCTTCCGGTTACATATACACTTAAAGCCTTTACCTTTATTTTTTTGGTAAAATTTTCACTGAAATTATATGCAAAATTTACATTCCTAAGTCTTAAATATGATGCGTCCTGAACCCATGCCGAGGAAGGGTCTCTTTGCCAACCCG
>NZ_JBFTIZ010000017.1:0-37166 GCF_056395165.1 Pedobacter sp. 10L46_2 | reverse complement strand
TCTCGTTGCTTTGAAGTGAATTCCATCTCCTGGATCGTCTGTAGATCTCCATCTACCAATCTGTTCTATCATCCCATTTCTATCACCATGATATATTCCAACCATTCTTTTATAGAAACTAAATAATTCTGCTCCATATGATGCAGTAAACTGAACTCCCAAAGAGAAGTTTTTATATGAAAAGTTATTGGTTAGACCGGTGGTAAAATCGGGATTATTGTTGCCCAAAATCGTTTTATCATTTTGGTCTAGAATACCATCCTTATTGATATCAGCGTATCTGCCATCGCCTATTTTATCTGCACTTAAGTGCGGATATTTGTTTAATTCATCCTGGGTAAGGAACACGCCTTCATATTTGTATCCATAAAAACTTGCAATAGGAGAGCCAACAGTTGTAATGAACGCATTATTTGCATTAGGAGCGCTGCCATAAATAGGACGGTTATCTGCTCCAACTTCCAATACTTTGTTTTTATTAAATGAAATGTTAAAGTTGGTATTCCACTTAAAGTCACCCAGAAGGTTTCTGGTCGTAACCAGGAATTCCATACCCCTGTTCTGCACTTTTCCGATATTTTGAATTTGGGTAGAATATCCTGTAATTACCGGTACAGGAACATTTAATAAAAGGTCAATAGACTGGCTGTCGTAAAAATCACCTTCAATTCTTATCCTGTCATTTATTAAGCCAAGTTCAAATCCAAGGTTATATTGTCTTGTTTTTTCCCATCCAAGATCAACGTTCGACATTGTGCTTGGGTTGGTAGTATTTTGAAGTGTTCCTCCGGTTGGATAGAAGCCTGAAGTTAGAAGACCAATAGCAGAATAATCGCCAATTCTGTTGTTTCCTGAAATACCAAAGCCTGCACGAATCTTAAGATCGCTTATGGCTTTAATGTTCTCCATAAATTTCTCTTCAGAAATTTTCCACCCTGCAGACAGAGAAGGGAAGGTTCCCCATTTTTTGTTCATACCAAAACGGGAAGAACCATCACCACGAAAGGTGGCTGTAAATAAGTATTTATTATCGTATGCATAGTTGATCCTGCCCAGATAAGAAATCATTGAATATTCTGACTCATCACTAGATAAGGCATACATAGTGCCTGCATTGAGGGTTGTAATCTGGTCGTTGGCAAAGCCACGGGCTTCGCCGTACATATTTTTCAGATTATGTTTTTGAGTGGTATAACCTACAAGGGCAGATAATACGTGCTTATCAGAAAAAGTACGGGAGTAGTTTAAGGTGTTTTCAATTACCCAGTCGAAATCTGATGCACGCTGATTTATACCTTTAGCTGGGCGCGGACCTTTAGAAGCATCAAAATCTATAAAAGAAGCTTCAAAGATCTTTTGCTGGTTGTCCTGAATTCCACCATTAATATTGATCTTATATTTTAGATCCTTAATGATTTCCCATTCAGCAAAAACAGTCCCCAGCCAACCATATCGATTTCTGGAATTTTGAACCTGCTCTGCTACACCGATTGGGCTTGCAACATCGCCGGCAAGTATTTCCGGATTTCGAACCATCGAACCGTATGTTCCATCATCATTCCTTACCGGAAAGATTGGGGGCAATTGCAGTGCAAACATTACCGGAGAGTATTTGCCGCTTTCCTGCTCTCTGCCTTTTGCTGAGAAGGCCAACATATTCATGCCAAGGCTCAGACTCTTGGTAACCTTAGAGTTGATGGCTGAGCGAAAATTAAAGCGGTCATAGTTTGTGCCTAGAACTATACCTTCCTGCTTGGCATAACTTCCGGAAAACATATATTGAGTATGTTCTGTTCCTCCAGAAACCGATAGTTCACTTTTTTGAGTTAAAGCTTTTCTGTATAAAAGATCTTGCCAATTGTTGTCGGGCATTTGTGCTACAGAGGCTGGGTCCAGAAAGTTGTATTTATATCCTCCCGTACCATCTGGTATCATATATTGAGTGCTTGCACCAGAGTACAGACTACGACGTGAGTTGGGGTCTGTAATGGAATGGGGTTGTTGGTTTGGATCTGATGTGATAATTTGTGCATCTAACCAAGCCTGGTTTCTACCATCAATAAACCACTGGATATATTGATCCCTGTTCATCATTTCTACTTCTTTGCCCAGTTCCTGAAATCCTATAAAAGTGTTGGCATTTATTGTTGGCGGGCCAACTTTGCCCTTCTTAGTGGTTACAATAACAACACCGTTTGCACCTCTTGAACCATAAATGGCTGTAGAAGAGGCGTCTTTTAAAACCTGAATACTTTCAATATCTGAGGTGTTCAATAGTCTGAATGCATTACCTTCCATTGGATAGCCATCTACAACATATAAAGGATCATTGGATTGGGTAATTGAGCCAACTCCTCTAACTCTTATGGCTAGTCCTTCCCCGCCAGGGGCACCGCCAGTTTGCTGAACCTGAACTCCGGCCATTTGACCGGCAATGGCCTCGCCAAAGTTTAAAGCAGGTCGCTCTTTTATGCTTTCTGCTGACACAGATGATACGGCGGTAGTAACGTCTGATTTTTTCTGGGTGCCATATCCTATAACCACCACTTCGTTAAGTGCCGAGGTTTCTTCTAGCAGGATTACGTTTATAGTCTGATCACTGCCAATGGTTACTTCTTTGGTCGTATATCCAACCATGCTAAAAACAAGGGTGCCAGTATTTTCTGGTATTGAAATGGCATATAGTCCTTCTCCATTTGTAACTGTTCCAATGGACGTTCCTTTTAATTTAATACTTACACCCGGTATAGAGATATTCTGCTTATCTACAACTTTTCCTTTTATTTCTTTAGCCTGAGGTTTAGTTGTTGAAGGAGAAAATACGGATGGCTCATCCTTCTTTTTGATAAGGATGTTTTTATTTAAGATTTTAAATGCAAACGGACTGTCCTTAAGACTTTCCTCCATTGTCTCTTCAACTGTAGAGTTTTTTACATTTAAACTGACATTTCTTTCTTTTAGATCATCGCTATTGTAAACTACGGAATATCCAGATTGTTGTTTAATAGCCTCAAAAATCTGTACTATTGGTGAGTTCTTTTTGGATATAGTAATTCTTTGTACTGGTTTTGCAGATACTTGCAAACAAGTGAGTAAAAGAAAGAGAATTGTTAAGGTAGCACTAAAATTTACTGAAAATTTAAGTAGTGGTATAGTAAATACCGTTTCATACTGGTTTAGCTTCATTTGGATTAAGTTAATACTTGGTTAGTAGTAAAAAACTGCGGTTCCGATTTTCGGAAAAGGGATAATTAAAGGTTTTTATATGTTAAACCTTTTCATTGGTTATTTAAGATTTCTATTTGGTTATAATTATTTTTTTTCTGTTTTGCGCGTTTACAATGGTATACTTCAGATCGAAGTAACTTAAGATTTCTAAGGCGTTTAATACATCTGTGTTTCTATGGATTTCACCCCAAAGTTTGATAACTGGTATTGGGCCTTTAAACTCGAAATCAACATCGTACCAACGTGCCAGTTGGCGAACCACATTCCTGATATCGGAATTTTGAAATTGAAATAATCCGTTTTTCCAGGCAATAACGCTTTCAGTTTTAACACTATTAACTTGTATAGCGCCGTTGCCTTTTAGGTGAGACTGTTGACCTGGTTTAAGTAGTGCTGATTTGTTGCTTTTAAGCTGTAGGATCCTTACGCTTCCTTCTAATAGTGTTGTTTCAGTTGTGGGTTCGTCTTCATAACTATTGATATTGAAATGAGTTCCGAGTACCTCTACTTCCTGATCTTGGGTTAATACATTAAATGGGTGGATTTTATTTTTTGCAACCTCAAAATATCCTTCTCCTTTTAGTTCTACTTCTCTTTTTTTTCCGTTAAAGGAGATTGGGAATTTTAAGGATGAAAGTGCATTTAACCAAACATGCGAACCATCAGGAAGGATAATTTGATATTGTCCGCCTTTTGAAGTTGTTATGATATTTGTGTTTTTGGGATTTACCAGGTTGACTTGATTAGAAATTTGAGCGTACGAAATTACTCCCTCTTTGATTTTGGTAATTCTCACGCCTCCCTGATCGGTTATTTTTCCAATTGGCGCAGTTTCCAGATATATTTTAGAACCATCTGTTAACGTCAGGAAGGTTTTATTGATACCTGTCGCGAAATTCTTTTGATCGGTTTTTGCTGGAGCCTGTACTACATAATTAGCAGGGGCAGGCTTTTTGAAATAGAAATACATGGCAGCAGATGCTGATAATACAAGGATCACAGAGGCTGCAATCCGCTGCCATAGGTATATAGTTCTTGTTTTATGTGGCTGTGGTAAGGCTTGGTAAACATCATAAAGGTCTTTTTTTATGATATCTTCTGTCAGTTCAACTTTAGTTTCTTTTTGAATTTTATTGTAAACAGATTCTATCCAGGCTATTTCTTCCTCAGTGCATTCCCCTGTCTGATATCTATTTAGTAGCTCTTCTATTTTCTTTTTTTCCATGCTGACGGATCGTATAATTGTCCTTATTAATCTAAAGACCTTTAAGAAATGTTCAGGGCGTAGAAAAAAATGAAAATTTATTTGGGAAGGCTTAAAGAAGCATTAATATTAGCAATGTAAACAGCACAAGAAAGGCCTCTAGTTTAAGTCTTAAAATTTTCAGAGCATTGTTTACCTGTTTTTTTACTGTACTCTCCGATAGGTCTAGCTCATTGGCTATCTCTTTATGAGTGAGGTAAGATTTTCGGCTCATATTCAGTATCTGTCGCATTTTGGCAGGAAGCTCATTGATATGGCTATCAATGATTTCTACAAGTTGTTTTTCTCTAATTGCATAGTCTGTAACTATCTGCGTTTCAGTTGTAGCGTTCTGTTGTAAGAGCGTTGAATATTTTGATTTAACTTGTTGGTGGGAGATAGTCTTTAGTGCCTTGTTACGAACTGCAACATACAAGTATCCGGCAAGATTTGTATTTAAAGTGAAATCCGATCTCCTGTTCCAGAGTGTGGTAAATACTTCCTGAACTAAATCTTTAACTTCATCTCTGTCTTGCAGTATTTTGTATGCACTATTATATAAAGCAGAGGAATAACGAATATATATTTCTGTGAAGGCAGCATGGTCATCCTTTTTGAACAAAAGAACCAATTCATTATCAGTATAAGATTGGTAGGATAACATAGTTATCTAAACATTGAATTAGATTTGGTTAAGAAGGATGGGAGCTATTGCTACACATCTGTTGTAACCAAATCTAATTAATTTTTAGACAAATGCAATAATGGAAGAGGCTGAGCTCTTATCCTTTATGCGTTTCAACCCATTTACGGGCGTTTACAAAGGCTTCCATCCAAGGTGTAACTTCATCTTTACGTTCTTTCGGATAATTTGCCCAATGCCATTGGAATAATGAACGCTCAATGTGTGGCATCATTACCAGGTGACGACCAGACTCATCACACATCATTGCTGTGTTATAATCTGAACCGTTCGGGCTTGCAGGATAAGTTTCATAAGCATACTTTGCTATGATTTGATATTTATCTTCTGAGTAAGGTAATTGGAACCTGCCTTCACCATGTGAAACCCATACACCCAATGTAGTTCCTGCCAATGTAGAAAGCATAACTGAATTGTTTTCTTGTAGGGTTAATGAGGTGAATATACTTTCGTGTTTACCACTTTCGTTATGCAGCATTTTTGGTTTTTCTGCATGGTCTTTATTGATTAAGCCCAGCTCAACAAAAAGCTGACAACCATTACAGATTCCTACAGATAATGTATCTGGTCTGCTAAAAAAGTTTTCAAGTGCAACTTTAGCCTTTTCGTTGTACATAAAAGCTCCTGCCCATCCTTTGGCTGATCCTAAAACATCGGAGTTAGAGAAGCCACCAACCGCACCAATGAACTGTATGTCTTCTAAAGTCTCTCTGCCTGCAATAAGATCAGTCATGTGAACATCTTTTACGTCAAAACCTGCAAGGTACATGGCGTTAGCAAGTTCACGTTCAGAGTTACTTCCTTTTTCACGAATAACAGCTGCCTTTGGTCTTGGTTTTGAAGCATCAATAACCGGTTTCTTTCCGTCAAACTGAGTAGGGAAGTTGTATTTAAGTATGTGGTTTTTGTAGTTGTCAAAGCGTTCTTTTGCTTTTACTGGTCCACTTTGTTTTTTATCTAACAGATAAGAAGTTTTGAACCATACATCACGTAAGTGATCAATGTCAAAAGATAAGGTATCTGAATTGTTTTTTACTTGTAAGCTTGCGGTTGAAGTAACTTCACCAATTTTGTGATAAGCAACATCATTTGCAGAAAGGGTAGCCTCAACATCGCTAGTTGCCTGGAATACGATGCCGATGTTTTCAGCAAAAAGTAATTTTATAATGTCTTGCTCACCTAAAGAAGAAAGATCTAATGATGCACCAAGATCACGATCGGCAAAGCAAAGTTCCAGTAAAGTAGTTATTAAACCACCGCTACCTATATCGTGTCCTGCTTGTATTTTGTCAGCTTTTATTAATTCCTGAAGTGTGTTAAAAGCATTTTTAAGTTGATCTGCATTTTTAACATCAGGTGTTTCATTACCAATTCTGTTTAAGATTTGTGCAAAGGAAGAACCACCAAGTTTATAAGTATCGTTAGATAGGTTGATGTAGTAAATTGAACCGCCATCTTTTTGTAAAACGGGCTCAACAACTTTAGTGATGTCGTTGCAATTTCCTGCAGCTGAAATAATCACAGTACCCGGTGCAATCACCTCATCGCTCTTATATTTTTGTTTCATCGACAAGGAATCTTTACCTGTTGGGATATTGATTCCTAAGCTGATTGCAAAATCAGAACAAGCTTTTACAGCTTCGTATAATCTGGCATCTTCACCTTCGTTTTTACATGCCCACATCCAGTTGGCTGAAAGGGAAACGCTTTTTAGTCCATCTTTTAATGGTGCCCACAGAATATTAGAAAGAGATTCGGCAATAGCAATACGACTTCCGGCTGCCGGATCAATTAATGCAGATAGGGGAGCGTGACCTACTGAAGTTGCGATGCCTTCTTTTCCCTGAAAATCTAACGCCATAACACCACAGTTGTTAAGTGGCAATTGTAGTGGTCCGGCACATTGTTGTTTGGCAACGCGGCCACCCACACAACGGTCAACCTTATTGGTTAACCAGTCTTTAGAGGCAACAGCTTCAAGTTGTAATACTTGTTCCAGATAAACATTTAACTGGGCTTTATCATAAGTAACCGGCTCGTATTTTCTATCAATGGTTTTGTCTTCCATGATTACCTTTGGAGAACTGCCGAACATGTCTTTCAGTTCAAGATCCATAGGTTTAGCGCCGGTAGTTGCAGATTCAAATGTAAAGCGGTGATCGCCTGTAACTGTACCTACAGTATACATTGGAGAGCGCTCACGATCTGCAATTTTTTGAAGTGTTTCTATATGTTCTTGTCCGATTACCAGACCCATACGCTCCTGAGATTCGTTACCAATAATCTCTTTAGCTGAAAGGGTAGGATCACCGACAGGTAATTTATCAAGGTCTATTTTTCCACCGGTTTCTTCAACCAGTTCAGAAAGGCAGTTTAAGTGACCACCGGCACCATGATCATGTATCGATACGATGCTGTTATGATCGCTCTCTACCATGCCACGTACAGCATTAGCTGCTCTTTTTTGCATTTCAGGATTAGATCTCTGAATGGCATTTAATTCAATTCCACTCCCAAGGGCGCCGGTATCTGCAGATGATACTGCAGCACCACCCATACCAATTCTATAATTTTCTCCACCCAGGACAACAATTTTATCACCTTCAGAAGGTTTTTGTTTTTTAGCCTGGCTGGCCTTACCATAACCAACACCACCAGCAAGCATGATTACTTTATCGAAACCAAGTTTGCGTCCGCCTTCTTCATGTTCGAATGTAAGAACCGAACCGGTGATTAGCGGTTGGCCAAATTTATTTCCAAAATCAGTTGCTCCATTAGAAGCTTTGATTAGGATATCCATTGGAGTTTGGTATAGCCATTTTCTTTCTTCAACACCTTTTTCCCAAGGGCGATTTTCTTCCAATCTTGATAAGGCAGTCATATAAACTGCAGTACCAGCCAAAGGTAGTGAGCCTTGTCCACCTGCAAGTCTGTCTCTAATTTCGCCACCTGATCCGGTTGCAGCACCATTAAATGGTTCTACAGTTGTTGGGAAGTTATGTGTTTCTGCTTTTACGGAAATTACGGATTCAAAATCGCTGATTGCATAATAGTCGGGCTCATCAGCACGTTTAGGTGCAAACTGCTGAACTACCGGACCTTTAATAAAGGCAACATTGTCTTTATAGGCAGAAACAATATCATTGGGGTTTTCTTCTGATGTTTTACGGATCAGCTTGAAAAGAGATGTAGGTTGTTCCACACCGTCAATAACGAATTTACCGTTAAAGATTTTGTGACGACAGTGTTCTGAGTTTACCTGAGAAAAACCGAATACTTCTGAGTCAGTAAGTGCTCTTCCAAGTCTTTGAGAAAGACCATTTAAGTACTCTACTTCTTCATCACTTAGTGATAAACCTTCCTGTTTATTATAGGCAGCAATATCGCTAACCTCAATAATAGGTTCCGGTTGTATATTAATAGTATATATGTCCTGATTAAGTTCCTTATATTTTTGAGATAACATTGGATCGAAGTCAGAAAAACCTTCTTCTACTTTATGAAATTCTTCAATCCTGATGATTCCTTCGATGGCCATATTTTGTGTAATCTCTACCGCATTTGTACTCCATGGAGTTATCATTGCTGCTCGAGGTCCGACAAAAAAGTCTGTTAATACGGTTTCTTGCTTTAATTTTGCACCGCCAAACAGCCATTCTAGTTTTGTAATATCAGTATCGGATAAGTTTTGCGCGGTTTGTAAAGCGAAAACTGTATTGGATTGATTGGAGAAGAAATAAATCATTGTAGTGTTTTGAGCCGCAAATTTAGCGTTAAAATTTTAAAACCGCGAGGTTAGAATGTAATATATTCGCAGAAGCGTATGGGAAGTATTTTTAAATTTAAGCAGTTTGAGGTAAACCAGTCGGGTTGTGCCATGAAAATTAATACTGATGGAGTGTTACTAGGCGCTATTGTTCAAAAAAATGACACTAAACAAATACTCGATATTGGAACCGGTACGGGCGTTATTGCTTTAATGCTGGCGCAGCGTTTTCCAGAGGCACTAGTTGATGCTGTAGAGATAGACGAATCGGCAGCATTAGCGGCTTCAGCTAATTTTAACAATTCTAATTTTTCTGCAAGAGTTAAAGCCCACCATTGTGCTATAGCATCGTATAATACTGATGTTAAATATGACTTAATTGTTTCCAATCCTCCTTATTTTGTTAACGACCTTAAAAATCCGGAACAAAGAAAAGGGATTGCAAGGCACGCTGATCAGGATTTTTTTGAGTTGCTGTTAATGAAAACTTCAGAACTATTAACTGATGATGGATGTATTTGGTTAATACTCCCGGTTAAGCAAGCAGAGTTTGTGGTTGCGGGGGCAGCAGCATTTAATCTGGCGCTGGGCGAAAGAATAAATGTTTGTTCTGATGAAAGTAAACCTGTTTTTCGCCATATCATTTGCCTCCAGCGGAAAGTGGTTGCGCCAAAGATTAGTAATTTCTTCATTTACGAATCTGAAAAAATATATACCGAAGCCTATAAGAGATTACTTAAAGATTTCTTGCTGGCTTTTTAATTGTATAAATGTCATTATACATAGCTTTGTTTGATACATATTAAGAACATATACTTTGACTAAGATAGGCCTGATTTCTGATACACATGGATTTTTGGATCCAGCGGTTTTTAAACACTTTGCCGATTGCGATGAAATATGGCATGCGGGAGATTTTGGACCCAATGTAGCCGAAGAGCTTGCCGCCTTTAAACCACTTCGTGGCGTTTACGGAAATATTGATGGTAAAGAGATTAGAAGCCTTTACCCTGAACACTTGCGTTTTAATTGCGAAAACCTTGATGTATGGATAACACATATTGGGGGTTATCCGGGGAAATATGCTCCGCAGGTAAAGGGTGAAATGTACACTAAGCCTCCGAAATTATTTATTGCCGGGCATTCACATATTTTAAAGGTGATGTACGACAAGAAAATCGATTGTTTACATATAAATCCCGGTGCAGCAGGAAATTCGGGTTGGCATAAGGTTAAAACTTTAATTAGATTTTCTGTTTCAGAAGAAAAAATACATAACTTAGAGGTCATAGAAATAGGCGTTAGATAACGTATTAAATACACTAAGTATATGTCAGGTATAAAAACACTGGGTCAATTTATAATAGAAAAACAGGCCGATTTCCCTTATGCAAAAGGAGAGCTTTCAAGATTGCTTCGGGATATTGGTATTGCCTCCAAAATAGTTAACCGGGAGGTGAATAAAGCAGGTCTGGTTGATATACTGGGAGCTGCCGGAACCATGAATATTCAGGGTGAGGGGCAACAGAAGCTTGATGTGTATGCCAATACGCAATTTATAAGTGCACTGACCAGTGGTGGTGAATGTTGTATTGTTGCAACAGAAGAGGAGGATGAGTTTGTGAAAATCGATTCACCAGTATCTAAAAATGCCAAATACATAGTGTGCATTGACCCGCTCGATGGTTCTTCTAATATTGATTGTAATGTTGCCGTAGGAACTATTTTCTCGATTTACAGAAGAAAATCAACAAACGGAGAGGCTACTTTGCAGGATGTTTTGCAAAAAGGAACGGAGCAGGTGGCAGCAGGTTATGTGATTTATGGATCCTCAACCATGTTGGTGTATACCACAGGTAAAGGGGTAAACGGCTTTACCTTAGATCCTTCCATCGGAGAGTTTTGCTTATCTCATCCAAATATGAAGATACCCCCAAATGGAAATATTTATTCCTTAAATGAAGGGAACTATGTCCATTTTCCGGAAGGAGTAAAAAAATATCTAAAATATGTTCAGGTTGAAGATGCGGCCACCAATAGACCATATACATCGAGGTATATTGGGTCGATGGTAGGCGATATTCATCGAAATTTAATAAAGGGAGGCATATATATTTATCCTACCACTGCCAGATCTCCTAATGGAAAACTGCGGTTATTGTATGAATGTAATCCAATGGCTTTTATCGTTGAACAAGCCGGAGGAGTTGCTTCGGATGGTTTTAACAGGATATTAGAAATAGAACCAACAGAACTGCATCAGCGCACAGCTATATTTATAGGGTCAGAACATATGGTTCATGTTGCGGAGTCATTAATGATGGAATTCTCTTCAGAGAAAAAATCAGATTCCCGTTATGTTTCTGGTACTGAGGCTAAACTAGAACAGATGGGGGTAGTGGGCGGTATAGATTAATAGATGCTTTTTGTTTAATGAAAATATATTAATATTTAATATGTTTGTGCATAGCGATATCTGGTTCTAATAGTTTATAACGATCTGGTATTGCATTATGTAACCAAATTAAACAATGAACATCTTGAACCTCAATTCCGTTAAATTCTTTAAAGGCGGCTTATTGCTTGCCTCATTATTTTTAAGCGCCGTTGTGCAGGCAAAGGTAACTTTACCTTCTGTATTTAGTGATAACATGGTTTTTCAACAAAAAACCAATGTTGCCATCTGGGGAAATACCGATGCAGGAAAAACTGTAAAGGTTACCGCTACCTGGAACAATAAAACTTATACTGCTAAAGCGGGTAGTGATGGAAAGTTTAAGATTGTATTACCGACTCCTTCCTATGGTGGGCCATATAATATCAGTATTTCTGATGGGGATGTTACTAAGTTAAGCAATGTGCTTATTGGTGATGTTTGGATTTGCTCAGGACAATCTAACATGGAAATGCCATTGGCAGGATGGGGGAAAGTTAATAATTATGAGCAGGAAATAAGCGATGCGAATTATCCGAATATCAGATTGTTGCACGTTGCACACTGTTCAGGTAACCAGCAATTCGCCGTTAAAAGATGCTAAGGTATATAATGATGGGTGGCAAGCATGTACACCAAAATATGTTGCGAATTTTTCTTCAGTAGCCTACTTTTTTGCCCGCGAGATCAATAAAAAAACAGGAGTTCCTATTGGATTGATAAATACCTCATGGGGGGGAACTATTGCGGAAGCGTGGACTAGTGCAGGTACACTTAAAACTATACCGGATTTTATGGAAGCAGTTAACAAAATTGAAACTTCCGGTAAAGATAAAGACGCCTCTAGCTTTAAACAGAAATTAGAAGCCTGGCAAAAGCTGGTATTAGATAAAGATGCTGGTATAGCTCAGGGTAAACCTGCATGGTTGGATGCTTCACTTGACGTTTCATCATGGAAAAGCATGGCTTTGCCTTCGTTATGGGAGAAGAGTGGGATGCCTGATTTTGATGGCGTTGTTTGGTTTAGAAAAAATATAACTATCCCTCAATCATGGGCAGGTAAAGAGGTAAAGGTTAATTTGGGTACTATAGATGATAATGACGTTACTTTTTTTGATGGCGAAAAAATAGGTCAAACAGAAGGATTTAATGTGCCACGTGCTTATACTATCCCTGCAAATAAAGTAAAAGCAGGAACATTTGCTCTGGTAGTAAGGGTGTTTGATGGTGCCGGTGATGGTGGTCTTTATGCAGATAAAAATATATTATCACTGGTGTCTGCAAATGGCGAGCGTTTATCGCTTGATGGAGATTGGCAATACAAGGTAGGGTTAAATTTAAAAGACGTAGCGCCTATGCCTGCTTCAAATGATGGCCCTAACAGAGTAACGGTATTGTATAATGCGATGATCAATCCGTATTTGCAATTCCCGATTAAGGGAGCTATTTGGTACCAGGGAGAAAGTAATGCCGGCCGGGCAAATCAATATCGCAAACTCTTTCCTGCAATGATTAAAGATTGGAGAAAAAGCTGGAATCAACCTAACTTTCCTTTTTACTTTGTTCAGCTCGCTAATTTTATGCAAGCAGTAAAGGAGCCAAAGTCGTCTGAGTGGGCAGAGTTAAGAGATGCGCAGCGTGAAACGCTTTCACTTCCAAATACCGGGATGGCCGTTTCTATTGACATAGGAGATGCAGTTGATATTCATCCAAAAAACAAACAGGATGTTGGTAAGCGACTAGCTTTTATAGCACTAGCTAAAGATTATGGGGTTAAAATTCCTTATAGCGGCCCGGTATACCAATCACAAAAAATTGACGGTAATACCATAGCATTAACCTTTGGATCTACCGATGGCGGTTTAAAGGCTAGTGATGGTGGAGAGCTAATTGGCTTTTCGGTTGCGGGTTCCGATCAGAAATTTCATTGGGCTAAAGCTGTAATAAAAGGAAATCAGGTTATTGTTAGTAGCGCTGAAGTGCCTAATCCTGTTTCGGTAAGGTATGCCTGGGCCGATAACCCACAGTGTAATTTTGTAAATGGTGCAGGCCTGCCGGCGTCGCCATTCAGAACTGATAACTGGCCCGAAATCACTTTGGGAAAAAAATAAAGCTTTTACTTAAGTTGTTTGAATCCCCCAGGTTACATTAAAAAATGTGGTCTGGGGGATGTTTTTATGCATAAATTGAAATTTAACACTGAAAAATTTGATTGCATAAAATTAATATGTAACTATGTATGTACAAATAGCATAAATCATTGCTTGTAACGAATCCTAAAACGTCTAATAAATAGCATATATGAGAATAAGAATACTAATGATAACTTGTTTAAGTGCTTTTGCCCTGAGTAAAAGTACGAATGGACAAAGTGTTTTATCCGCCAGTGTGTCTAAAAAAGTTGAATCTATTAAACCTTCCGCAGATTCCGTAAAGGAAATGGCAGAGACATTAATAAAGAAAGGTTTTACAGCCGGAGATGGTTATGGTGAGGTATGGATAAGAGATCTTAATACCTTTTTGACTGTTGCCTGTAAAGTGAATGATAAAGATCTTATAAAAAAACATTTGATTACTTTCTTTCAATTTCAGCAACCAGACGGGGGAATTTTAGACGGCTATATTCCGATAAAAAAAGGCGGTGTTTCATATGATTTTTATCATTCAGCACTTGCACCAGGTTATGCCGGGCATAAAAATACGGTAGAAACAGATCAGGAGACTTCTCTTGTACAAGCCATTGCTAAGTATATAAGAGGTACTGGCGATAAAACCATTTTGAAGGATACCGTTGCTGGGGCATCTGTACAAAAACACCTGGAACAAGCTATGGAGTTTTTGCTTACCAAGCGCTTCGAAAAGAAATACGGATTGGTATGGGGTGCAACAACTGTAGACTGGGGAGATGTTCAGCCAGAACATAGCTGGGGTGTTGTATTAGATTCTAACTCGCACAGAACCATAGATATTTATGATAATGCAATGTTCATAATTGCCATTAATGATTTTCTTGACATGGCAGATTTATCTTCAAAATCACAAAGATATTGGAAAGACATCAAAGGAAGCTTAGCTGCAAATGTTCGTAAACACCTTTGGGATAAAACCCAACAGAAATTTGTACCGCATATATATTTAAATGGTTCGCCATTTCCCGCATCTTTTAATGAATCGGAGATTTATTATCACGGAGGAACTGCAATTGCAATAGAGGCTGGTCTTTTAAGTAAAGAAGAAGTGAAAGCTGCTTACAATAAAATGAAGGAAAATGTGAAGAAAGCCAATGCCGCAACAATAGGTTTAACTATATATCCGGTATATCCAAAAGGGTTTTTTAAAAATACTGGCATGGGGCCTTATTCGTATCAGAATGGTGGAGACTGGACTTGGTTTGGTGGTAGAATGGTGTCTCAACTTATCCGTTACGATCTTCTTGAGGAAGCTTGTGAAGCCATGGCGCCAATGTTAGATCGTGTGATAAAAAACAAAGGCTTTTATGAGTGGTACACACCAGACAACAAACCTCAGGGCTCATCTAGTTTTAGAGGAGAAGCGGGGGTTTTGTGGAGTGCAATTACGGAACTTGAACAGAAGACTAAAAAATAATTTTGACAGCAAATGATGAGTAATTACCGCGACAATTTAAAGGTATTATTGTTAGCGATGCTTTTGAGCTTCGCGGTAGTACCATTGTGTGCCCAGAAGAAAGTGATCTGGGAGATAGGATCTTCGGATAATAAGGATGAAGATATGGCGCTTGCTCCTTCTGGGTATAAGCATTTTTTAGATCATGATTTTGGATGGGAAGACCGGTTTTTTCTTATTGGGTTTTCAAAACCTGAAAAGGATTGGCCATATGTTTTGCCTGGCCCAAAAGATGGTTGGGGAGGCACGGGCAGTACCTCTGGTTTAAGAACTCATACTGCAAACATATTGTTTGGACTAACCAGTTTTCCAGTGCAGGGAGAATGGAATTTTGTTATTGATTTACTGGGCTATCAAGGTGATTCTCCTCCGCTGCTTAAAGTGATCATCAACGGTAAAGCTTTTGTAAAACAGTTGCCAAAGTACAAATCAGGTCGGGTTGTTGAAGGTGATCTGAATGACGCAAAGGAATATAAAATAGAAATTCCGGTTCAATCTGGAATGCTCCGTAAAGGAGGAAACGAGATGGTACTTACTTCACTGGATGGTTCCTGGATGGTATTCGATCAGGTGAGATTGGAAGGCCCTCAGAGTGCAGTGTTGGTTAATAATAAAGCTATCTTTTTAAGGAATGTAAAAGCTGCTGAGTACGAGTTAACCAAGAATGGTAAACAGATTCAGCCATTGCTTGTAGATGCACAGCACCTTTCAGGAAACCCCGAACTTACTGTTAAACTAGACGGGAAACTTCTGTTTAAAGAAAAACTTGATAGTTCCAGATATCAGTTTGAGGTTCCGATGCCTGCTGTAATTACTCCAAAGCAAAGCAGGTACGAGATTTTTAGCAATGGAGTATTGTTGGAAAAGGGGACAGTTAAGCGATCAAAACAACAACAATTTACTTCTGCTGATTATGTAAATACCAGGATGGGTACGGCCCATTCGCGATGGATGATTGCTCCAGGTCCATGGATGCCGTTTAGTATGGTTAAATTGAGTCCTGATAATCAAAATGCCGGATGGACAGCAGGTTATGATCCGTCTTTTGAAAGTGTTGGGGTTTTTAGCCACATTCATGAATGGACTATGGCTGGCCTGGGGATGTTGCCTGTTAATGGTCCGCTAAAAATTAAAGTTGGAGATGAGCGTAAGGCTGGAGATGGTTATCGATCTCAAATTGATAAATCAACAGAGGAAGCGCCTTTAGGTTATTACAAAGTGATGCTTACCGACTATAACATTAAGGCCGAGCTAACGGCTACAACCAGATGCGGCTTTCAACGGTATACCTATCCTAAGGCCGGGAATTCGAGGGTAATGATCGACCTCCAGATCCCTGCAGAATATTCTTATCAATTAAAGGATGTTTCATTAAGAAAAGTAAGCGATTATAGGATAGAAGGTTTTACAAGGCAATTTACACCTAATGCATGGTCTGGTGATGTTAATCAGGATTATAAGATTCACTTTGTAATTGAGTTTGATCAGCCAATTAAAAAATTCGGTACCTGGTTAAACGACGATCTGAGTGAAAAGGATATTCTAAATGCAGGTACGGTTAAAGATGCAGGGGCGTATGTAGAATTTGATACGAGAAAGAACCAGGTAGTGCAAACACGTACAGGAATATCGCTTGTAAGCATTGAGAATGCCTCTCAAAATTTATTGAAAGAAGTTACAGAGCCTTATGGTTGGAGTTTCGACAAAGTTCGCAATGGACAGCGTGATGCGTGGAATAAGCTGATGGGGCGTTTGGCAATTACTACTAACGACAGGCGTGAAAAAGTAAGGTTTTATAGCAACATGTATCGCGCATTGGCTAGTCGTAATACCTGGAGCGATCTGGATGGCAAGTGGGTTGATGCTACACAAAAGATTCAGCAACTTAAGGATCCAAATGCTTTAGCTTTAGGCTGCGATGCTTTTTGGAATACATTTTGGAACCTCAATCAGTTTTGGAATCTTGTTACTCCGGAGTGGTCATCCAGGTGGGTTAAATCACAATTGGCGATGTATGATGCCAATGGCTGGCTTGCAAAAGGTCCGGCAGGAATGAACTATGTGCCTGTAATGGTTGCTGAGCATGAAATTCCTTTGATAGTTGGCGCATATCAGATGGGTATTCGAGATTTTGATGCCCAAAAAGCTTTTGAAGCCGTGTATAAAATGCAAACTACACCTGCCCAAAAAGTAGGATTGGGATTTGCAGGAAACAGAGACCTTTTACCTTATTTAAAACATAAATATGTGCCATACGATCAGGGAAGGTTCTCTAATACGCTCGAATATGCTTATGATGACTGGACTGTATCACAGTTTGCAAAAGCATTGGGTAAAAAAGAAGCTGCAGAAGAGTTTACGCTTCGGGCAAACTATTGGAAAAATGCAATAGATAAGGAAACAGGTTATGCCCGTTTACGTAAGTCAGACGGCTCGTGGTTTCCTGATTTTGACCCTTTTAAGTCAGGAGCCAATGAACAGTATGTAGAGGGGAATGCCTGGCAGCTAACCTATTTTGTGCCACAGGATGTGCCCGGACTGGCTAAGGAAATTGGAGAAGATAAGTTTGTAGAACGCCTGGAGTGGGGTTTTAAGGAAAGCTATAAATTACGCTTTAATGCCCCCGGCGATCAATACTGGGATTATCCGGTAATCCAGGGTAATCAGCAGTCTATGCATTTTGCCTTCCTGTTTAATTGGGTTAAGAAACCCTGGCTTACACAATACTGGAGTCGCTCAATTATAGATCGTTATTACGGGTTTGATGTATCTAATGCATATCTTGGTGATGAAGATCAGGGCCAGATGAGTGCCTGGTTTATTATGGTATCTATGGGACTTTTCCAGACTGATGGTGGCTGCAGCACTGATCCTATATATGAAATTGGAAGTCCGCTTTTTTCTAAAGTAACCATCGGGTTGGGTGAGCAATACGGCAGAGGCAAAACCTTTAGTATAGAGGCGCCAAATGTATCCAGATCCAATAAATATGTACAAAGTGCAACACTTAATGGCAAAGTATTAAACTCATTTAAGTTTCCAGCATCAGAACTGCTTAAGGGTGGTAAGTTAGTACTAAAGATGGGGGCAAGCCCCAATAAGAATTGGGGCCTATAATTTTAGCTTCTTCTGCTCTCTACGGTATAAATAAAGCTATCCGCCTTGTAGTATCCCAGGTTGTATTCTATAGGACGATCTGCCTGATCAAAGACAAAGCGTTTACGGAATAAGATAGGACTCCCAGGTTCTGTTTCGAGCTTTGAGGCAATGAACTTGTCAGCTGCTTTTGCACTGATCTCTTCTTTTGATAATTCCGAAATGATGTTGTAATCGGCTTGCAATATATCATAAAGAGGTCTTTTGAAATCCTCTTCACCTGTTAACCCTGTGCGGGGGTGAAAATAGGAAACAAAATATACAAAAGGGCCTTCAGGTTTGCCTCTTAAACGTTCAAGTTTTAATATTTTTTGATCGGTTTTGATGTTGAAGAAATTGGCAATTACTTCTTCAGGATAAATCCAGCTTACATGTAATTCAAAGTTCTTGATCGGAATGCCCCTGGCTTTCATTTCCTGAGAGAAACTTAGCCAGTTTGCAGACTTAGAACTGATCATGGCATCTGCTACTTTTGTTCCAACTCCTTTTTTACGGATTAACAATCCTTCATATACCAGTTTGTTTAAGGCCTGACGAAGTGTGGTACGGGAAATAGCCAGTTGATTGGCAAGGTCAATTTCATTGGGCAATAATTTGCCGTTTTGAAATTGAGGGTCTGCTATCATTTTACGCAACAACTCTTCTGCTTGTATATGCAGAGGAATGGGACTTTTATGGTTGAGTGCTAATTTCATATTTATATACGGCTTTAAGGTTGCCCTTTATATCTGTTTTTCTCTATTGCAATATTATGAAAATATATTTGCAATGGATTATTAAATCACTATGTTTGTACATATTTGGTTCTTACGTTGGATGTGATTTACCATTATTCGGCTTTTATGGTGATATTAAGCTATTTTTGTTGGTTTTTTATGTTTATACATATGTTTGGTTATTAATAAATAAAGGGTAGTTGAAATTATGATAGAAGCTTCTGAGGCTACAGAAAATGAAAAAATTCAAACTGGCAAAAGTATGAGTGAGTATAAATGGAGAAATAGCACGCAACCATTGTTGCAGCAACACGTATATGAGAGTTCCACAGAAGACAATAGTTACAACTCAATGCCCTATCACAAATTAGGGAAAGGTAAAATATATAGCGGCTTTGGTAGTTTAGTAGCCTGGATCATTGAACAGAAAAACGTGCTCATCGATGGATATGGAGGAGTATTTTTTAGCGATATTCAAGAAGAGGTTCAGAAGAAACTTGAAGAGAACGGTTTTTCTGTAAAATGGCATTTTACAGCAGATTATTTTAAAAGTGAATCCGAAGTAGAGAAAATGGTTAAGCCATTTTTAGGTGGCGCCGAAGATGTGTGGGGATTTAAAACCAACCTTAATCTTAAAGATTTCTTTAAAATTGATGAATTTTTAGCACTCGAAAAAGATGATCAGGCAGACATCAATATTGTAATTGGTATTGGTGCAGGTTTACTCAATTGGGATGCACCGGTGGTGTATTTTGATATCCCTAAGAACGAAATACAATACCGCATGCGAGCTGGGTCAATTGGGAATCTTGGGAATAATTTTAAAGACAAAGCCTTTAAAATGTATAAACGCTTCTACTTTGTAGATTGGGTAGTACTAAACCAACATAAGGCCGAATTGCTTGAAAAGATTGCTATAGTTGCAGATGGGCAAAGAGTAGGTAGGCCAAACTGGTTGTTCAAAAAAGATCTGGTTGATGGATTACATAAACTTAGCCACTCTGTTTTGCGTGCACGTCCCTGGTTTGAAAGTGGCTCGTGGGGAGGGCAATGGATGAAGAAACATCTGCAGGGCTTAAATATCAAAGAGGTCAATTATGCATGGTCATTTGAGTTAATCACGCCAGAGAATGGTATTGTGTTGGAGAGTGACGGAAACTTGCTGGAAATACCTTTTGATCTTTTAATGACGATTGAGTATAAAGCCATACTGGGTGAACATGCCAAACAGTTTGGTAGCTATTTCCCTATTCGTTTTGATTTTCTGGATACTTTTAAAGGAGGTAATCTGTCCATTCAGTGTCACCCATCAAAATCATATATCAGAGAAAAATTTGGAGAGACCATTACTCAGGATGAAACCTACTACATCCTGGATTGCGAGCCAGGTGCAAAGGTTTACCTGGGTTTTCAGGAGAATATAGATCCTCAGGAATTCAGAAAAGCATTGGAACTTAGCCAACTTAAAAAACAAGAGATTTTAGTAGAGAGATATGTACGTAGCTTTCCTTCGCGCAAGCATGAACTATATTTAATTCCTAATGGTACTGTTCATAGCTCCGGGATAAATAACATGGTGCTCGAGATTAGCGCTACTCCATATATTTTTACGTTTAAAATGTACGACTGGCTATCTCTTGATCTTAATGGCGAACCCAGACCGATTAATATAGAGCATGCCTTTAATAACCTTAGGTTTGAAAGAAAAGGTGAAAAGGTACCGAAAGAGCTAATTGCTAAGCAAGTCTTATTTGATAGAGGTGATGATTGGGAAATACTACACTTACCAACGCATAAGGATCATTTTTATGATGTACATCGTATTGAATTTGATACTGAACTGATTATTGATACTGAGGACAGATGTCATGTGTTGATGCTTGTTGATGGCACTTCCATTTCAGTTGAGATTGAAGAGAATGAGACCAATAAATTTCATTATGCCGAGACCTTTATTATTCCAGCGGCAACGCAGAAATATAAGCTGATAAATCATGGAACAGGAAGAGCAAAAGTGATTAAAGCTTTCCTTAAACATGATATTGAATTGTAAAGAATAACCTAACCTAATACCTAACCATTTATAAACCGAGCAAGTATGAATAATAATTATAAAACTTATTTGGGCTTAATTACCCTTGTTGCATCTTTAGGAGGCTTGCTTTTTGGCTTTGATATGGCGGTAATATCTGGAGTATTGCCCTTTGTAGAGAAACAATTTAATTTAACTCCATTACAGGAAGGGTGGTTTGTTTCTTCGGCTCTTGTGGGCTGTATTGTGGGGGTGGCATTTTCAGGAGATTTGAGTGATAGACTTGGACGTAAAAAACTACTCTTCATTTCTGCAATTTTATTCCTTTTCTCTGCCATTGGCTGTTCTTTGGTAACATCTCTTGATTGGTTAATTGCATCAAGATTATTGGGTGGTATAGGTGTTGGTATTGCGTCAATTGTAGTACCCTTGTATCTTTCAGAAATATCTCCGGCAGCTATTAGAGGGAGACTGGTTACTTTTTACCAGCTGGCAATTACTGTAGGGATTTTGATGGCCTATATAACCAATTCAGTGCTGTTAAATTATTCTGAACATCATACAGCGACCTCTGGGTTAATTGATCTTGTTTACATTAAAGAAATATGGCGTGGCATGTTTAGTATAGGTGGGGTGCTTGCCACACTGTTTCTGGTAGGATTGTTTTTTGTACCCGAAAGTCCACGGTGGTTAATAAAAAAAGGCAGAAACCTGGAAGGGTTAGCCATTTTAAAAAGCATAAATAACGGTAAAGAGGAAGCTGTTGAGGCAGCCCTAAGCGGAGAAAAAAATGATGATAACGGCTCGTATAAAGAACTGTTATCACCTAAATTAAGGAAAGCCATGCTGCTTGGTATTTTGCTGCCCTTGTTTTCTCAATTAAGCGGTATAAATGCCATCATTTATTATGGGCCATCCATACTAAATGATGCAGGTATTGCTCTAAGTAATTCCTTTTTAGGACAGATCATATTTGGGGTGGCCAATCTGGTATTTACTTTTATTGCGATATGGAAAGTTGACGATTGGGGCAGGAGACCACTTTATTTAATTGGTACAATTGGGGCAACAATAAGTTTATTTGTTACAGGTTTTCTGTTTTATCTGGGTCTTACCTCGAGTATATTCTTAATTATTAGTGTTACGCTTTTTTTGGCTTGTTTTGCGTTCTCTATAGGCCCTTTAAAGTTTGTAGTAGCATCTGAGATATTTCCAACAAATATTAGAGGCAAAGCCTTGGGCGTAAGTATAATGGTGATGTGGGTGGCCGATACCATAATGGGACAGGTTACACCAATATTATTAAAACAGGCCGGAACACCCGCAACCTTCTGGGTATTTGCCTTTTTCTGTTTAATCGCCTTTTTTGTTGTTTACAGGTTATTGCCCGAAACCAAGGGTAAATCATTGGAAGAAATAGAATCATTTTAGGATGAGAAGAAATAGTAATATCATAATAGCCGCTTTTTTAGCAGTTGCAGTACTATCTTCCTGCAAGGTAAAGAAGGAAGGTGTATTAAAGTATGTAGATTCTGGTATTGGTACTGCCCATAGTCGCTGGTTCTTTTTTACACCAGCTGCTTTACCTTATGGGATGGCAAAACTTGCACCATCAACCAATGGTCATTATGGCAATAAATCGGGATGGGAAGCGGTGGGGTATGATACCAGGCATAGCTCTATAGAAGGATTTGTCCATTTTCATGAATGGCAAATTGGGGGCGTGTCTTTTATGCCTGCAAATGGTCCTTTAAAAGTGAAGCCCGGTGATTTGGAAGGTAGTGAGGATGGTTATCGCTCTCATTTTGATCATAAAAATGAAGTAGCCGAGCCTGGTTACTACAAAGTTGTGTTAGATGATTACAATATTACAGCTGAACTTACAGCAACGGAACATGTTGGGTTTCATCGCTATACTTTTCCTAAAAATGATCAATCGAGGGTTATTTTGGATATCGGGAATAAGCAGGGCGAAAGTGATGAGGTGAAAGACGCAGCTGTACGCATGATTGATGATACTCATTTTGAAGGTTTTGTAACCACATACCCAAAATACATTAAAACTTATGATCCAAAAGGCCAGATTACCATGTATTTCTGGGGAGAAACAAGTCAGAAGCCAATAAAGACRGGTTCTTTTAATGCCGAAGGTATTTCTCAGAACAGCACATCTGCAAAAGGTAAGGGGGCAGGTTTGTTTTTGGAATATAAAACGACCGAAGGAGCTGTTGTGGAGATGAAAGTAGGTTTGTCGTATACCTCAACAGAAAATGCTAAAAGAAACTTCGAGGCAGAGGCAACAAGCCTTTCATTTGACCAGGCTAAGGCAAGAGCTCAAAAAGTGTGGGAGCAGGAACTGGGCAAAATTTATGTTGAAGGAACTGATAAAAACAATAAAGTAAAGTTTTATACCGGCCTGTTTCACGGTTTATTGGGCCGGGGAACTGCAAGTGATGTGAGCGGAACATTCCCTCAATACGGCGGAACAATAGGGCAGTTACCCCTTGATGAAAAAGGGAAACCCAAGTATAATTTCTACAACACGGATGCCATTTGGGGCGCCTTTTGGAACCTTACCCAGCTGTGGGCACTTTCTTATCCGGATAGATATAAAGATTTTGTACAAACTCATTTAGAAGTTTATAAACACAGAGGTTGGTTTGGCGATGGAATTGCAAATGGGCAGTTTGCATCTGGTGTAGGAACAAATTTTATAGGGCTTACCATTGGCGGTGCATATAATTCAGGAATCAGAGATTACGATGTAGATTTGGCTTATAAAGCTGTAAAAGCAAATGAACTGGAATGGGTAAACAGAAATGAAGGTTCAGGAAAAATGGACACCAAGCAATTTATTGAGCGCGGTTTTGTACCTTATGCCGAAGGGGAAACAGATTCATTAGGATCAAATTTTTCTGCATCACACACATTGGAATATAGTTTTAGTGCTTTTGCTGCAGCGCAAATGGCCAAAGCTTTAGGTAAAAAAGACGATTATCAGARCCTGATTAAAAGATCTGATGGCTGGAAATTGCTTTTTAATCCTGAAAATAAATTGATACATCCTAAAAGGGCAGATGGTTCCTTTATAGATAAGTTCGATCCTTACCAGCCATGGAGGGGTTTTCAGGAAGGTAATGCCATTCAATATACTTTTTATATACCTCATAATCCTGCTGGCTTAATCGCTCAAATGGGTAAAACTGAATTTAACAATCGTTTAGATAGTGTTTTTACGGTTGCACAAAAAAACAGTTTTGGAGGTGGTAAAGAGATTGATGCCTTTTCCGGGGTGAAATCAATTTATAATCATGGTAATCAGCCTAATTTACATGTCAGCTGGTTATTTAATTTCTCTGGTAAGCCCTGGCTTACTCAAAAATGGACAAGAGCGATCTGTGATGAGTTTTATGGTACAGAAACCATTCATGGCTATGGCTATGGGCAAGATGAGGACCAGGGGCAGTTAGGGTCATGGTATGTAATGGCAGCGTTAGGTTTGTTTGATGTGAAAGGACTTACCGATCTCCGACCTATAATTGAATTGGGCAGTCCTCTTTTTGAAAAGGCAACAATTACACTGGGTAATAAAAAACAATTGATTATAGAAGCGAAAAATACTTCAGTAGAGAATGTTTATGTGCAGTCGGCCACGTTCAACGGTAAACCATTAAACAATTGCTGGTTATACAGAGATGAGTTGATGAAGGGTGGGAAAATGGTATTAATAATGGGAACGAAGCCTAATCAGCAGTGGGGGGTAGATGTTCCGCCTCCTTCAGCTCAGTAATTTCAAATCTTTAACCATCCAGTGATGCTCATTCTAGGTTGATGTGTGAGCAAAACCTCGTGCATAAGCTCATCGCTTTTAAAAAATACGCCCTTTCTGTTTTCAGGAGATATGTTTTGCAAATGATCATCGTGGTGGATACACAATTCACCCCCATCGGCTAGTATCCAGTTTGTGTTTAAATAGATGATCATTGAATACTTTCTGCTATCGTTATTTTGGAACTGATCAAGATGCTTTTTATAAAAACTACCTTTTTCATATAAGGTATAATGAAACTCGTATCCGGTAATTCCGGTATAACRGGTTTCATTTAAATACTTTACAAACCTGTCCATTAAGATAAAAAAGGCATTTTCACAAGGAGTATCATGGTCGCGGTCTAGCCAATATATACGGTCGCCACGCACTTCAGAATTATGTCTTATTACCTTGTCGTTTCCTGTTCCGGCCGAAAGGAGCATTTTGTTACTGTAAAGAGAAATCAGGTTTTCCTTTAAATCGGCAGCAAGGCCCWCACTTAAAAAGTGATCGGCAATGCCTACGTGTTGGTCTATAAAAGAATCGATCAGGCAATCAAATGTGTTTTTCAAAAGTAGCGGGTTTATACGGGAATAAAACCGCAGGCTGGTGAAGGTAGTCTTTTTAACTGTTAAAAAGCACTATTGCAATTTCAGTAACCCTAAAACTTAGTTTCATTGAGTACTGGATTCTTACTCGCATTAACCTGATACGTAGTTATTTTGCCGGCTTCATCAACCTCAACAATTCTATAGCCTTTATATTGTGTACCCCAGTTACCACCATAATGTGCATCAAAAAAATGAGGTAATTTATTGGTGTAAAATACCGCATCCAAACTATGGTCATGTCCATGAAAAACTGCTTTAACATTATTGTAGCTATGCAGTAGGGTAATGGTTTCAGGGCAATCAACAAATGGACTTTCTGGTACCCAGAAATGCGGAGGTATGTGTAAAACCACCAGGACGGTCTTTAAGTTTTTAAACTTTTCGAGCTCTCGTTTTATAAAATTATTGTCGGGACATATGTATTTACCTTTAGTATCTGAGGTGTTTGCCAGGATAAAACCAACATCATTTTTTTTAAAGGAATAATTATCCTCATAACCGAAAACAGATTTCCAAAGTGCTGCATCAGCAAGGTCGTGATTGCCGGGGATAGCATAAAATGGAACTTGGAGTTTGCTAAAATAGGTTTCCTTTACTTCAGTAAGTAACTCGGGACGGTCATGAACAAGATCTCCATTAAAGATTACAAAATCAAGTGCATTAGTATTATGGGCTTCATTAATCCATTGAACGATATTTTCGTGGTCTTCTTTGTAGTTTGTTCCGGCCTGCCCATAATGGCCGTCTGATGCGATTGCAAAGCGAAGTTTTGCTTTTGCACCCATAGGCAGATTAGTATGGGTTTTTGGCGTTAAGGCCGAAACACTTTTTGAAAGACCTGCTAACAGTATACTTGCAAGGCCACCTTTAAGGAAAATTCTTCTGTTTGACATGGTGAAACTTTAGAAATGATGATATTAAAAATAGCAATAATAAGGTTATTCGGGTTAAATAATTATTACCTGAAGTTATGATTAAGTTAAATGGTTCTTCACAAGATTAGTGTTTCTTCACATATTATTCACGCCTCCTTCACACCAAACCCACAAACGGGTACCTTTTTGTGAAGAATATGTGTAGAATGTGTGAACTATGTGAGGCGCAGTTATAGGCAATAGGTTGTTCTGATATTATTTATATATTAATAAGGATACAAATATTAAACATTTATTTAGTATTTGTATATTTAATGCGCCTAAAGGCATGAGTTCTAAGTTACAAAATAAGAAATGGATAGAAAAGAATTTTTAAAAACAACTGGTCTTGCAGGTGGCACTTTGCTTTTTGCAAGATATCCTGAATTAAGTCCGGCAGATAAAAAAATCAGGATTGGAATGATCACTGATTTGCATCATGATATTATGCATGATGGTATTGAGCGCTTGTCGGCCTTCATTAAAGAAATGAATGCTGAATCACCCGATTTTATCATTCAAGGAGGCGATTTTTGCGTACCTAAGGAAGCCAATGCTCCATTGCTGGATGTTTGGAATCAGTTTAAAGGCGATAAGTTTCATGTTATTGGTAATCACGACAATGATGGTGGATATACACGCGATCAGGTGGTTGAATTCTGGAAAGCAAGATCAAAATATTATTCGTTTGACAAAAATGGCTTTCATTTCGTGGTACTAGATGGCAATGAACATAATGAAAGTCCGGATCGTCCAAAAGGATATGCAAGATATATTTCTCAGACACAATTGGAATGGTTGAAAAAGGATTTGGATGCAACTTCTTTTCCGACTGTTATCTTTTGCCACCAGGGAATAGACAACGATTCCGGAGGATTAGAGAATGGAACTTTACTGCGTTACACCTTTGAGCAAGCCAATGAAAAAGCAGGCAGACAAAAGGTTATTCTGGTGGTCAGTGGACACCACCATCAGGACTATTACAATCATATTAATGATATTCATTATGTGCAGATCAATAGTGCATCCTACCAATGGCTTGGAGATGATTACAAAGAGGTAAGGTATTCTGCAGAGATTGATAAGGCTAAGCCTTATATCAAATATACGGTGCCTTATAAAGATCCGCTATGGGCGATGATTGAAATAGAGCATAATGGCAGAATTAGGATAAAAGGTAAAAAGACTGTTTTTGTGGGTTCCTCGCCCGAAAAACTAGGCGTAAAAATGGAGACTTACATTTATCCGATTGTTCCATATATATCCGACAGGAAATTGGGGTAAATAAATTCAAACACATAAATGAAAAGAAGAGATTTAATTAAATCACTTGGAGTTGCAGCAGGAACAATTGCATTGAGCAGTGTTGCAGAAGCATCAATTGCAGCTCCCATAAAGAATAAGGCTTTAAAAATCGCACACATCACTGATGTGCATATCAGACCGGAACATAATGCAGTTGCCCGTTTTAAGAAATGTCTGGAAATGATCAAAAAAGACAAGGTTGATCTTATTCTTAATGGGGGTGATTCTATTTATGCTGCGGATTACGACAACATTACCAAAGATAGGGTAGAGCAACAATGGGCTTGCTGGAATGAAAGTGTTCAAGTGGTTAAAGGTATTCCTATGCACCATGTATTGGGAAATCATGACATGTGGTGGCAGGGTAAGGATGATGAGCTGGGAGGTAAAGCAGGGGTATTAAAGATGCTGCAAATGGAGCATAATTATTACAGCTTTGATAAAAATGGCTGGCATTTTATTATGCTGGACAGTAATCATCCTACAAATCCGGGAATGCTGGATGATCAGCAGTGGAATTGGTTTGTACAGGATGTACAGAAGAACAGTCAGGATAAGTCTACACTGATCATGTCGCATTATCCTTTATTGAGCTGTACAGGCATTGTAGATAATAAACCAGATTTTAGAGGTCCGTTTAAAGTTAGCGGCAGCTACAATCATCTGGATATTATGAAATTTATAGAAGTTTTTAATAAGAATAAGAACATTAAACTTTGCTTAAGCGGACATATTCATTTGCTTGACAAAGTTTGGTATAATGATGTGGCTTATTTGTGTAATGGTGCTACAAGTGGTTTTTGGTGGGAACCGGGTGATGATGGTAAAAGTGCCTATAAGCAAACCGTTCCCGGCTATTCTCTTTTAAATCTTTATGCGGATGGAAGTTTTGAGCATGAATATATTAAGTATGAAGCGGTTTAAGCTGGAATGAAACATCTGTATATGACATTTAAATAGATAAAAAGATGTATTTTTGCGAAAACATGTTATGGGAAAAGTATCAGCCTTCGGTCTATTTGCAATATGCTCAATTTTAGTTTTCAGTTGTAACAACAAAGTCCCGATCGTTTCTGAGAAAGCCCCGGTTAAAGAAGAAATACTCCCACCTTCAATTCCTGAAGGTGCAGTAATACCTGCTTTTAATGGGAAAATTGAAATAAAAGTTGTGTTTGCTGACAATCCAACTTCAGCAAGTGCAAGTTTCCCCAAACTGAAATATAATAAAAGTAAGGCAATACTTATGGAGTTTGATGATGCTGCCTTAACCGTTACAAATGCTTATCAAAAACTATCAAATGCCTTTTACACTGATGGCTGTGGTAATAAAAAGAATTATAGTTTAGGCTTAGCCGTGAATGGCAAAAATCAGTATAATAATAAGGAAATTGGGCTGTACACTGATTTTGCAGCTACATATACACAACGATTACCATTGATACAAAAAGGTATGGACATAATGAACCATTCCTATTATCACAATGAAGATGGAAATTTTAATAACGGTAGTGATCGTGTGAAGAACGTCCGTGACCTGGATGAAATGATATTGTTAAATGAGAGATATAAAATGAATACACTTGTTGTGCCAAGTAACTATGTGGGGTTTCATAAAGCGGCGTCTGCTTATGGTTATATTGGTGGTTCATCGCAAGGGACATTTGATGATTTTGTGCAAATTGGAAAGTATAATCCTAAGAATAAGTTAAGTGATATAAAACCATTTAATTATCTAGCTATAAGAAGAGCATTTAGTGATGATTGGTCAAATAATGGTGCCCAGTGGGAGTTGGCTAATTCATTGTTTACAGGCAATACTTTTGATTTCTTTGAGATAGGTACTCACGGAATCAAAGACCCTAAAGCCGTGCAAAATTTTAATCAGTGGATTGATAATATCGTTTTAAAAGCTAAAGATGTAGCGATATTTTGTAGCTTGAGAGAGTTTTTAGAATATCAATATATTAAAGATCACGTAATAAAAAAGGAGACGATTGCAGGCAAAACCCTTACCATAAGCTTGGATTACGCTGCGGTTCTTAATAAGAATATATCATGGTATGATCTTTCATTGCTGGTTAATTCTGACAAAGCAATTTCTTCTGTAAGCATAAATAATGCAGATTTTGCTTTGGCATTTAACAAAACCAGCAAGTTAATAAACATAAATAAAAGGAAGATAAAGTGGTGAGACCAACTCTAATCATATTTTAGCGCTTCTACCGGGTTAGCAGTAGTCATTTTATAGGTCCTTAGTGCTACAGTGAGCACAATGATTCCAATAGAACCCAGTGCCGCAAGTACGAATGGTAACATTGGCAGGTCTATTTTATAGGCAAATCCCTGTAGCCAGCGATTTAACAAAATATAGGCTAAAGGCCAGGCTATAAGATTGGCTATGACGATCATCTTCATGAAGGATTGATTGAGAACGCTAATGAGTTCAATTGTAGTAGCGCCCAATACTTTTCTAATTGCCATCTCTTTGGTGCGCTGAACAGCTACAAATGAGATGAGTGCGAACAGGCCAAAGCAAGAAATAAATATAACCACTGATGTAAAAAAGCTCAATAAAACAGCTGTTTTTTCTTCGACGATGTAGTAATTGGCAATGTATTCATCATAATAGCTTGGCTCATAAAATTGATCAGGAAAAGTTGATTTGAAATCTGCCCCTATTTCTTTAACAGTTTCTTGCATATGGAGAGGATTAAGCTTCACAAATGCACTTGCATACTCTTCTTTACTTGTATAAAATATGACTGGAGAGATATCTCCATGCAGACTGAGGTTGTTAAAGTCTTTTACCACTCCAATTATTTGGGCTAATGGCCTTTTGTTTAGCTGGATATATTTTCCTAGCGCATCTTTAGGATCTTTAAGATGAAGTTTGTGCAGCAATGTTTCGTTTAATATATAGCCATTCACCGTATCGCTTTTGGACAAAGGTTTTCCTGCTATCATTTTCAAACCAAATATTTTGAAGTAATCCTCGTCAGCCGGTTTATTACAAAGCAGGAAATCTGTTTTCTGAGAAGAATTATTGAAGTAGAAACTGGTAAAGTTATTAGAAGAGGTGCTTGGAGGCGTATAGGCATAGGTTACCATTTCTACTCCACTACGTTGCAATAACTTTTGTTTAAAAGTATCAAACCTGGTTTTGCTAATGGAGTCTGTCGGGACATCCACCTGTAAAATGGCATTGTTATTAAATCCAAGTGACTTATTTTTAAAGTAATCGATCTGTTTCAGTACTACAAGAGTTCCGATAATGAAAATCAATGTTATTGTAAATTGAAAAATTAAGAGGACACTTCTTAGACTCCAGATCCCTTTATTTCCTTGTGAGATTTTATTTTTGAGGGCATTTATTGGGTTGTATCCAGATACGAAAACGGCGGGATACAGACCCGCAAGGAAACTAACCGCCAGCCAAAGGATAAGTATAAAGGCGAGGATAACAGGGTATTGAAGGATATTGAATGGAATTTGCTGACCGAGAAAATTTCCTACCGCTGGCAGTGCAATCTCAGTAGCAATACAAGCTATTGTGATAGCTACAAACGTGATTACAAAAGTTTCGGCTAAAAAACGAAACAGAAGTTGTTTGCGATTGCTGCCTAAGACCTTACGGATTCCTACCTCTTTTGAACGGCCAATTGCCTGTGCGGTTGCCATGTTAATAAAATTGATGCAGGCAATTAACAAGATCAGCGATCCTAATATCCTCAAAGAATTAATCTGCAATGGGGTGTATCGCCTGGGTGAAAAATTACCAAACTTGCTATCTAAATGTACGTCAGAAAAGGGTTGAAAGAGATGTGTATTCGAAAGCGGATCTTTTGCATCATAATATTTTTTGGTATACCCATCCAGCTGAACTTGCAATTGCTTAATATCAGTATTAGGTTTTACCATCACATAGCAATTATGACCCATGTTTACCGAGTTCCAGCGCATACTTGTGGCATTTCCAAAGTTTTGATAAGAGATGACAAGATGGATAGGGAAATCAGTATTTTTTGGCAGATCTTTTATGATTCCGGTTACCTCGTAAAAAGTTTCATCACCGCTGAGCTTAAGCTTCTTACCCATAGCATTTTGCCAGTTGCCAAAGTATTGTGTTGCCGTACTTTGTGTAAGTGCGATATGATTGGGGGCATTTAATGACGCTGGTTCACCCAACACCCAGGGGAAATTAAAGATATCAAAAATGGCTGGGTCGGTATAAAATGCAGTTCCGTACTCTTTATAGTATTGTTTTGTCGACCTATCTTCTCCTACAACCTCTACCAGATGATAACCCTGTACAAGATTTGCAACTTTCTCTAATTGAGGGAAGTCTGTGCGTAATGCGCCGGCCATTGGTACAGGAACACCCATCATAGGGACTTTTCCTTCTGTACCGTTACCGAGGGAAACTACCCTAAAAATCCTGTCTGCATTTGGATGGAAATTATCGGCACTCAGATATTGTCGTATAAAAAGGAATATGATCAGTGCGCAAGTCATACCTATGGACAGGCCAACCGTATTTATAAAGGTATAACCTCTGTGTTTCCAAAGATTTCGTAAGGCAATTTTAATATTGATATAAAACATCTCCAATCATTTTCCTGTAAATAGCTAAGCATGTGCCAATTTAAGATTTTAGCTTAATGTGTTGATTGTTAATTAATTATAAATTATTTTTTTGCCTTCTCTGTTCATAAGCGAACAGACGTGTTCTTAAGTGAACAATACTGTTACTTTTAGTTGGTGAAATGATCGAGGCTTCTTTTTGTATATTTAGCCAAAGTATTTCTACTATGAACAAAGTCTTTTCGATCGTTTTTCTGCTAACAGCATTTTCATTGAACCTAAACGCGCAACAGACCGAAAAGGGTAAGGTCTCTGAAACGTTTATGAATCCGCTTCGTAAGGGAGCTGACCCATACATTACAAAACATGATGGTAAATACTATACGATTTTCAATGAAAAGGGTGGGTTTGCCGTTACAGAATCAAGATATCTGACAAAATTCGAAAAGAAAGAGGTAGTATGGACTCCGCCAGAAGACAAATGGAATAGCTATAATCTTTGGGCCCCGGAAATTCATCATATAGATGGTAAATGGTACATTTATTACGCAGGCTCTGTGCATAAGGGAGCTCCTTATTATGCGCAAAGGGCAGGAGTACTGGAAAGCGACAGCCCGTTTGGCCCTTATACAGATAAGGAAAGGCTGTACACAGGTGATGATCCTAATCAAAAGAAAGACAATTGCTGGGCTATAGACATGACTGTTCTGGAGTTAAATGATAAGAAATATGCCGTTTGGTCTGGTTGGGAAACACTTCACGACCATCATGATGTAGATCAGAATCTCTATATCGCAGAAATGATAAATCCATGGACGCTTGGAAAACGTGTGTTATTGTCAAAGCCAGAACTCAACTGGGAAAAGGGTGATAATATCGTGTTGCAGGAAGGACCCCAAATATTAAAACACAATGATGATGTGTTTGTTATTTACTCTACCCGAGGCTCATGGACTGAGCACTATAAATTAGGGCAGCTTCGTTTAACAAAAGGTAAAGATCCGCTGAGCCCCTCATCGTGGATAAAATCTTCAAAACCTGTTTTCCAAGGTACTTCTACAGTTCATGGATTAGGACATGCAAGTATGACAACTTCGCCTGATGACAGTGAATATTGGATTTATTACCATTCCAAAGCCGCTTTGGATGGGGGTTGGGATAACAGAGAGGTATATCTGCAGCGATTTACTTTTGGAAAGGATGGAAATCCTGTGTTTGGCATTCCTAATGGAAGGGGAGCGGTGAAGCGACCTTCTGGGGAAGTAAAGATTGAACAAGCACTCCAAAGGTAAAGCTCATTTTGAGATTGATCTGTCTGATCCTATACTATATTATTTTCAATCGCTCTTCTTCTAAATCAATTTGATACAATTGCTGACGAATGATTTCTTCATCAACCTTGGGGTCTTTATTGAGTTCGACAAGGTACTGACGTTGGCTTTCGAGTACTTCTACAAAAATTACTTTCATCTTTTCGTTCATCCAGCTATCATCTGCAGACTTTGCTCTTTCTTCCCATTGTTTAAGGAATTTCTCCATACCGGCGTGGCCAATTAGTTCGTTGTCGTATTTATCTTTAAGGAATTGATATACATGTTGCTTTAGTCCGTGTTTCATTGTTTTTCTGGCCAATTCTTCCCCTTCTTCATTAAATATTGAACCGAAAAGATTGGTGCGGCTTATAAAATATGGGAGGGTAAGCCCTTGTACCAGAAGCGTAAGTAATATCACTACAAAAGTGATGAACAAGATCAGGTTTCTATATGGAAATTCTGCACCATTATCTTGTGCTACGGGAATAGCTAAAGCAGCAGCCAGTGAAACTACACCCCGCATTCCTGTCCAGCCCAGCAACAATGGCATCAGCCAACGTCTTCTTACCGAAGATGCGTGAGGTCTTACGCTTGGACGAAAAATAATTGTGGCTACCAACGCGGCATAGGAGCTTAATATTCGTGCAGCGACCAATATTCCGGTTACCAGCAATCCGTAGCCAATGGCAGTGCGTAAAGGAATGCCTTTTGAATGCAGACCATCTACGATTTCGGGAAGTTCCAGGCCAATGATCAGAAAAACAATACCATTCAAAATGAACACAAAGCTCTCCCATACGCTATACCCCTTAATACGGCTGGAACTGTTTAAAAAGATCATTCTTCTGGTCGACATGAACAGACCTCCGCTTACAACAGCCATTACACCAGAGCTGTGGACTTGTTCCGCAATCCAGTATATAAAATAGGGTTCAATAAGTGTAAAGACTATGTCGGAAGGTGCATCAGTAGGTAAACGTTTATGTGCCTGCACGAATAACCAGCCCAATGACAGGCCAATCCCAACACCGCCGATCACCATCCACAGAAAGCTTAGTGCTGCCTCTTGCCAGATGAATTGACCCGTACCTACCGCAACCAGCGCAAAGCGGAAGATAATAAGCGAAGAGGCGTCATTTAACAGGCTTTCTCCTTCTAAAATAGCAGAAGTAGACTTTGGGATTTTTACAAATTTTGTAATGGCTCCTGTACTTACTGCATCGGGTGGTGATACAATGCCACCTAATAAAAAACCCAGCGCAATAGTAAAGCCCGGAATAAGATGATTAGTGATTAATGCTACCGAAAGTGCTGTAAAAAACACCACCAGAAATGCAAAGCTGCCAATAATGCGCCACCATTTTTTCATCTCTTTGAACGAGATGGACCAGGCTGCCTCCCAAAGTAGTGGTGGAAGAAATATGAAAAAGATAAGGTCTGGATTAATTCTCACTACAGGCAATCCTGGTATAAAGCTTATCAGCAGCCCTGCTACCACCAATAGTATAGGATATGCGATCTTTAGTTTATTAGCCCACATATTCAATAATACAATAGCGGCTATCATGGCCAAAAAGAAAGGTAAAATGGTATGCATGACTGGTATTTAAGGTTGTTCAGTTTCTTAATGCATCAAGTTATAAATTCTCCTTCAGAATTGAGATATACTCTGGCTGAATTTCCGAATTTGAGTTATAAACCAAATTAAAAAGTTGCCTATAGATAATTTTGACGTGATAACCCCCTAAGATAGTCGCTTTTGCACATCACTTGACGCTATATTAGTTCCCATCTTTGTATTATAGATCAATCAGATCAACTTAGTTGAGCGAATCTTTGAAAAAAAAAATCAATAAAGAATAGTAACTATAAACATAATTATCAACTTATCTTCCAATGAAAAACAATATCAATCCGGCATTACAAGAGTTAAAGCAATTTATTGGCACATGGGAAATGGAAATATCAAATGCATCTTTCTTACCGGATGCCAATGCAATTATTACGGCAAGAGCATCCTTTGAATGGTTTGAAGAAGGTGAATTTTTAATTTTGAGGCAGGGTACAAAAAATATGGAAACGCCGTGGGCGATATGGTTTATTGGTCATGATAAAGATGCACAGAACTACACCGTATTTTACATAGATGATCAGCAATCTTCTCGGGTATATGAAATGAGTTTTGAAAATAGAATATGGAAGATATGGCGCAATGGACCCCAATTTATACAACGCTTTACAGGTGAGATCAACAAAGATAAAAACATCATCTCGGGATACTGGGAGAAGTCCGTAGATGCTAAAAACTGGGAGCACGACTTTCACCTCACTTATAAAAAAGCCTAATAGAATCAAAAAACTTGTTCTAACTATAACCACGTTAAGTGATATACACACGCAAGTGTGCGAAAAGTAGTCATATAGTGATTGCGTTGTGGTTATCAATTGTGGATGTGAAGGTGGATGACAGAGGTTCACATTCGATATGTCTTACCTGTGGCAATGTAACTGGCTGATTGCTAACAGGCAAGTTTTGGGGTTGATCCCCTTTTGGGCATAAAAAAACCCTTTAAAGTAAATTAAAGGGGTTTAAAACTATCTGGGTTGTTTATGGTACAAATTTCATCCCGGTTTGTGGCTGATTTGAAGCGGTTGGCAGATTTAAAAAGAAAAATGGATGAAATGGACGAGCTTGGAAAGCTGTTAAAATCCTAAGCTATTTTTGTCCACGAAAATGATTTTGAGCTGGCCTTACATTTATCACTACTAGAGAAGTTCAAAATCTCTAATAGTTTATTTTTTCAAAAGTTCAAATAGCTCTATATTGATATATATAGTTTCCTTCCAGACTTTTTTAGAATGCAATATTCCGATCTTTTCTAATCCGTTAAGGTATTTGGAAGCTGTTATCCTTGAAACGTTAAGTCGATCAATAACAAATTCTATTTTACAGTATGGTTGCTCAAATAACAACTCTAATAGTTCTTTATTGTAAAGCTTGGGCGCCTTCTCTTTTATTCCATTTTGTAATTTCAAAAAGAGCTGATTGATTGACTTAATTTGATCAGTGGTTTGTTTAGAAATTTCTTCTATGGCTTTTAGAATAAATAATATCCACTCTTCCCAATTGTCCTTTGTCTTCACTTCTCCAAGTAATCTATAATAATCAGGTTTATGTTTTATGATATAATCACTTAAATAAAGTACGGGACTGTCTAAAAGCTCATTCAGGCACAAATAAAGAACATTAATAATTCTTCCGATCCTGCCGTTACCATCATAAAATGGGTGTATGCTTTCAAACTGGTAATGTTGAACTGCCAACTTAATCAATGGAGAAAGTACATCGGGTTCATTTATATACTCCTCTAAGTTTTTCATTAACGCAAGGATTGTATCATAATCATCCGGCGGAGTGTAAATGACTTCACCAGTAACAGCATTTTTTAATGAGGTTCCAGGCAATCTTCTAAGTCCTGCTTTATTCTCTTCCAGTATTTCCTGTATAGCCAATACTCCGTTTGTATTCAAAAATCCCTTTTGAACGATCATTTTAAACCCGGCGAGCATAGCTTCCCTATAGCGTAAAACTTCCTTGGTAGCATGATCTATTTGTGAGCCACTTGCAGACAATGCTTGATAGAGCCTATCATGAGTTGTAATTACATTCTCAATTTCAGAACTCATGCGAGCTTCTTTGAGTATTAC
>NZ_JBFTIZ010000016.1:0-25302 GCF_056395165.1 Pedobacter sp. 10L46_2 | reverse complement strand
GTATAGGAGTACACATGCCCTTTGCAATTTCAGGTGAATCAGGTAATCCATTGGAGACATACCTGTAGACTTTTTAAACATTTTTGAAAAATGTGAGGTAGACAAGTTGTTTTTACTCGCAAGATCTTCGACCGTAAGTCTCTCACTTAAATTGCTCTTCATGTACGCCACAGTTTCCTTAATCATATTCTTTTCATCCTGAACTTTAACGCTACTATGCTTTTCGGGATAAAGAAAAGTAGCCAGAAGATGATACATGCATAAATTTGTATTTGTTAGATTTTCTTTGCTATAACCAAGTTCTAAATTTTGGTACATGGATTCCCAAATTTGGATGCCCTTTTCATTCAATAAAATTTGCTGTGCACCATCATAAAGATTAATGTTAAATTCCTTGTTAAAAGTATCGATGTCCTTCCCACTAAAATGTACCCAATAAATTGTCCATGGATCATTTATGTCTGCTCCATAACTCATGGCTACTTTTGTAGCTGGTACAATAATAAACTCATTCGGACCAACATCTAAGCGCTTGTCATTGATGATGAACCATCCTTTTCCTCTGGTACAATAGATCAGTATATTATCGGTACAGCCCTCGGGTCTTTCTCTATAATGGTAAGCCGCTTTTGGGAAATAACCGATATAGGTAACATATAGTTGATTCATTACGCGATTACCCTTAATTACACTTTTCCACGCAGAGGCTGGGATACTGATGTATTTTTCTCCCTCAAATCCATCTTGTATTTTTTTCTCGTTCATGTGTCATGTATCTAACAAGTATAGGGATTATTCTTCTTATTTGGGTTTGCTATTTGATGGGATTGATCATTCTTAGTCTAGCAATAGTATTTTATTAGTGTATTCTTAAGATATGATAATGCTATTGATAAGTGAATAGTTCATGTCGATGAATGTTTTTGCTATTTTTTTATTTGTGTCTGTCGTCTATTTTTGTTTAATCCTTAACTTTTTCAACAGAGATAAGATAGTTTAATCCATTCTTTTTTAAAGTTTGTACATTTTAAAAGAAATCAAGACCAGCTACTTTTACCTTCATATAGCAACCAAGTATAACAAACCGAATGACTAGAAGACTATTTTCGCTATTTTTTTTAACAGCCTATGCTACTTTAAAAGTTAGCGCGCAACAAAAGCCATTAAATTTATGGTACGACAAACCTGCACAAATATGGGAAGAAACTTTGCCTCTAGGTAATGGAAGATTAGGTATGACTCCAGACGGCGGGATATCGAAAGAGAAGATTGTATTAAATGACATTACACTTTGGTCGGGTGGTCCTCAGGATGCTAATAATTACGAAGCTTACAAAAGTTTGCCGAAGATACGAGAGTTGATACTTCAAGGAAAAAACGATGAAGCCCAGGATCTTGTAAATAAAGATTTTGTTTGTAAAGGACTGGGTTCTGGAGGCGAAAAATGGGGCAAATACCAGGTGCTCGGAAATCTCGAAATTGACTTTAACTACGGAAACCTAAAGCCTGACGAAATAACTCCTGAAGCATATCACAGAGAATTATCTCTGGATAAAGCGATAGCCAACTGCAGCTATAAAGTAGATGGAGTAAACTATAGAAGAGAGTATTTTACAAGCTTTAGTGGGGATATTGATGTGATCAAAATAACAGCTGATAAACCCGGAAAATTAAATTGCAAAATCTCTATTAGCAGATCAGAAAAATCAGTAGTAAAAACCGAGGGAACTGAATTGCAAATGTATGGTCAACTTGATAATGGGACTGATGGCAAGGGGATGCAATATCAGGCCAGGGTAAATACAAAGTTGAAGGGGGGAAAGGTTACAGTAGATCGGAATGTTCTTATTGTAAAAAATGCAACAGAATTAGTTATTTACGTTTCTGCTGCAACAGATTTTAAAGGATTTGCATTTAAAGAGAAAACAAAGCAATTGTTATCTGCTGCTTTAAAAACTCCTTATGAACTCCAAAAAGGGAAACATATCTTAAATTATGCCAAGCTTTTTAAAAGAGTAAATATAGATTTGGGACAGGGAAAATCAGCTAAGTTTCCCACTAATAAAAGGTTAGACCTCTTTTATAAGAACTTTGCAGATGATAAATCTTTACCTGTCTTATTTTTTCAATTTGGTCGGTATTTAAGTATAAGCAGTACCAGAGTAGGCTTGCTTCCCCCAAACCTTCAGGGGTTATGGGCAAACCAAATCAATACACCATGGAATGGCGATTACCATTTAGATGTGAATGTGCAAATGAACCACTGGCCGGTTGAAGTATCAAACCTTTCAGAATTGAATTTGCCACTGGCAGAATTGGTTAAGAGTCTTGTAAAACCAGGAGAGAAAACCGCAAAGGCATATTACAATGCCGATGGCTGGATTGCCCACGTTATTACCAACGTGTGGGGCTTTACAGAGCCAGGAGAGAGTGCCTCATGGGGGGCAACAAATGCGGGATCAGGCTGGTTGTGTAATAATTTGTGGGATCACTATGCTTTTAGCCAGGATGTTAATTATTTAAAAAGTATTTACCCGGTTTTAAAAGGCTCTGCTAAATTCTATAAAAGTGTATTGATAAAAGACCCAAAAACTGGTTGGTCAGTAACCTCGCCATCGGTATCGCCCGAAAACACGTTCTATCTTCCAAATGGTAAAACGGCAAGTATATCCATGGGACCTACCATTGATAATCAGATTGTAAGAGAATTGTTTACTAATGTAATTACAGCCTCAAAGCTTTTAAATGTAGACGCAGAGTTTAGAAACGAACTGCAGGAAAAACTGAAATCTGTTCCTCCGGCAGGGGTAATCAGTAAGGATGGAAGAATTCAGGAATGGATAGAAGATTATAAAGAAACAGATTTACAGCACCGTCATATATCACATTTATATGGTTTATACCCAGCGTCATTAATTACACCTCTTTCAACCCCAGATCTTGCTGAGGCAGCAAAAAAAACACTTGAAGTAAGAGGCGATGATGGCCCTAGCTGGACCATTGCTTATAAACTATTGTTCTGGGCCAGACTACATGATGGGAATCGCGCATTTAAGCTGTTTAAAGAGATTTTAAAACCCACCTTGAGAACTGATATCAACTACGGTGCAGGTGGTGGTGTTTATCCTAATATGCTTTCGGCAGGTCCTCCTTTTCAAATTGATGGAAACTTTGGCGCAACAGCAGGAATCGCAGAGATGCTAATACAAAGTCATGACGGCTTTATTGATCTTTTGCCCGCTGTGCCTGATGCCTGGAAGGCTTACGGATCGATTAAAGGTCTAAGAGCAAGAGGAAATTTTACAGTTGATATGAGTTGGAAAGAGGGTAAGATTATCAGTTATCGCATCAGCTCAAACCATCCAAAAAGGGTAAAAGTTAAGGTAAATGGAAAGATCAGTGAGATAATGGCTTCCAGATTGTAATAAAATTGATAGCTACAATCAATTTGTGATGTATTTTAATAAAGATTAACCCTGTTTTGATCTGAGTTGATCAGGTTAGTCGCATTTTCTTCATTTTTTTTAGTATTTTTCTCTAACAAACCTAAAAACTAACCGACATGAAGAAATTTTCCCTAATTTTTTCCTGTTCCTTTTTTCTCGCATTTTATAGTTTTGCCCAGCAAGTTATCAGGGGTAAGGTAATGGATGCAAGTAACGGAACAGGAATTCCGGGCGCAAGCGTGCTCGTTAAAGGTGCTTCAACTGGCACCTCAACCCAATCCAACGGTTCTTATAGTATTTCAGTCCCTGCAAATGCCACAACTCTTGTTGTAAAATACCTTGGGTTTATTAGTCAGGAAGTAGCTATTGATGGTCGTACCGAAATCAATATCTCATTGATGCAAGACTCTGAGTCATTATCAGAAGTGGTAGTAACTGCTCTGGGTATTAAACGAAGTGAGCGCTCTCTTGGTTATTCCACTCAGGAGGTAAAAGGTGATAACCTAACGCTTACCAAAGAGCAGAATGTAATTGGTTCCCTTGCCGGTAAAATTGCAGGAGTGCAAGTTGTAGGGTCATCAGGAGCCAGCATGGGGGGTACCCAAAAGATTAAAATCCGTGGGGTTAATTCCCTTGCAGGCTCAGATCAACCCTTAATAGTGGTTGATGGAACACCGATATCTAACAGTAATTTCTCTAATGGTGGGGGAGGTGCTTCAGGTAGTGATGGAAGTTATACCGGTGCTGATTATGGAAACGTTGCTCAGGATATAAATCCTGACGATATTGAATCAGTGAACGTATTAAAAGGGCCAGCAGCATCAGCGCTTTATGGGTTACGCGGGCAATATGGCGTTATAATGATCACTACAAAAAAGGGAGCAAAAGGACCTAAAAAAGTCGATGTTCAATTTAGTTCTGCATTTTCAATTGAAAAGGTTGGGAATCTGATGCCAATGCAAAATTTATATGGGGCAGGTTCTAAACAAACCTGGAATACGCTTGATAATGGCCAGAAATATGTTCAGATGGATTATGATGAGAGCTGGGGCCCAAAAATGGATGGTACACCAGTTAGGCAAGTATTCAGTTTCTATCCTCAGGATCCTACATACGGACAGGAAACTCCGTTTGTTCCTCATCCTAATAATATTAAGGATTTTTTTGAAACAGGAAACAATGCGGTGAATAGCATATCTGTTTCCGGAGGTGGAGAAAATTCAACATTCAGGCTAAGTTATACCAATGGAAATATAAATGGAATTGAACCAAATACCTGGCTTAGAAGAAACAATCTAGGACTAAATGCTTCCCTTGATGTAACAACTAAGCTTACGGCATCTGCTAACATAAATTACGCAGGTAATAAAGGTCAAAGACCTTCACAAGGATATGATGGAGGGTCAAGAAACTTTGTGCAGTGGTTTCAACGGAATATAGATATGAAACGTTTGAAAGACTATAAATACGCTGACGGCACGTTTCTGCACTGGAACTTGGATGTGCCTAATTCCGATGGTTCGTTAGATAGCTACCAGCCTTTATACTGGAATAATCCGTATTTTGAAGCGAATGAGAACCTAAATAATGATGATAGAGATCGCATATTTGGTGATATTGGTTTAACTTATCAGGTTTTGCCTGAATTGAAATTAAGCGGCTTTGTCAGAACTGATAGCTATATTCAGAATATTGAGGAGCGGTCTGCCGTAGGTGGTCGTTATTTAAGTTCATTCTCTACTGGCAAATACCAGAACAAAGAAATGAATTATGAATTTCTTGGTCAGTATAATAAGAGCTGGGATGACTTTTCATTAGCTGCCAATATTGGTTCTAATATTTATACCCGTAAGTATAACTATTTACTTGAAAAAACAGAAGGGGGTTTAATTAGTCCCGACTTTTATAATATTGCGGCCTCAAAGGATAGGCCTACTGTTACGTCGTACCTACTTAGGCAACAGATACGAAGCTTGTATGCAATGGCATCTTTTGGATATAAAAACATCTATTATTTAGATGCATCAATCAGAAATGATAATACATCCACCTTGCCTAAAAAGAATAATTCTTACTACTATCCATCGGTTTCGGGTAGCATGGTCTTCGGCGAATTGTTAAAATGGAAACCGCTTTCATATGGAAAAGTACGACTTAGTTATGCAATTGCCGGATCAAATGTTAGTCCTTATAGAACGTCATTTGTATATGGAATTGGTGGTATATATGATGGTCCTCTAGGGACTATAAATACTATTTATGTCCCTGATGATATTAAAAATCCTGAATTAAAACCATCATTTGCTCATTCTTATGAAGCCGGTCTTGATTTGAAGTTTTTGAATAATCGTTTAGGAGTTGACTTTACGTTGTATAAACAGCAAAATAAGGATCAGATTATTGAGTTAAAAGTTTCGGGTACAACTGGATTTAATACTACTATAATTAATGCAGGTGAGATAGAAAACAAAGGGGTTGAACTCACCTTAAATGGGTCACCGATAAGATCTCAAAATTTCTCATGGGATGCTGCTTTTAACTTTGCACATAGTAAAAACCTGATTAAAAAGTTGGGTACTGATTCAAAGGTTTATCCAATTAGCTCAAATACCTATGCCGGTAAGTCAGTGTTCCTTAATTCTTATGAACTGGGCTCGTACGGAAGCCTTATCGGGCAGGCCTACCAGCGTGATCCTGCAACTGGTAAAATTCTGCTAGGAGCTAATAATATGCCACTTTACACACCCGCTACTCATAATTTTGGAACAGTGCTACCTCAATACACTGGCGGATTTCTAAATACATTTAACCTCTGGAAATTTAGTATAGCGGCGATGATTGATTTCCAAAAAGGAGGCCGATTCTTTAGCTGGTCCAAAATGCTTGCCCAAAAATCAGGACAGGCGGAAGAGACTGCTGCTATGAATGACAAGGGACATAATATTCGTGATGCTGTAGCTGAGGGTGGAGGGATAAAGATTAATGGCGTGTATGCTCCAGGCACTGTAATAAATGGCACTGATGTTAGTGGACAGGAAGCCAGTCCTTATGTTGAGGCAAGGGCCTACTACAGAAACACTCTAGGAACAAATGTGTATGAAGAGTATCTATATGATGCCTCATATATTAAATTAAGAGAATTAAGTATAGGATATACGTTTGACAAAAAAATGTTTTCTAAACTGCCTTTCCGATCACTTAAGCTTGCTTTTATTGCACGTAATCCTGTTATGATATGGCAAAAAGCACCAAAAGGACTGGACCCATCAGAACTATCAAGTGGAAGTTCATCCATCAGCTGGCTTGAAACGGGAGGACTGAACACAGTTCGTTCATATGGCCTTAACTTGAATATTAACTTTTAACATAGGCAGTCATGAAAAAGATAAATAAATCAGTATTATTCGTAGCGGCAACCGTGTTCTTGTTTTCTGGTTGTAATAAATTCGACGAATCCATAAACAGAGATACAAATAATCCAACGGTTGCCTCTGGTACCCAATTAATAGCAAACTCAGAGCTTAGTTTGCCTACTTTGAGCTCATCCCCTCAGGGAGAGTATTATGCTCAATTTCTGTCAGAAGCATTATATCCCGATCTCTCTCTTTATAATAATGTTAACTTCAGCTTTTATACGCTGTATACAGGCCCGTTGCAGAACCTGGAATCGGTTCTAACTTCTCCATCTTTAGTGCCATCAGAGGGGCCCATAAGTAACCAGCTTGCGGTTGCCAAGATCTTAAAAGCTTATTTTTTCTGGCATATAACAGATAGATGGGGAGATGTTCCATTTAGTGAGGCTTTAAAGGGAAAAAATAATTATACCCCCGCTTATGATACACAACAGTCAATTTATAATAGTCTCTTTAAGTTACTGGATGAAGCAAATTCACAAATTGTTGCAGGTGATATCTCAAACGATATTGTTTATAACGGAAACATGGAGCGATGGAAAAAGCTGGGAAATACCCTTCATTTATTAATAGCACTCAGACTTTCAAAGATAGATCCGAATACAGGAAAAGTGGAATTCAATAAGGCTTTAGCTGCGGGTATTATGGAGTCTAATGAAGATAATCTTGTCTACAAACATTTGGCGAATGCGGCTAATGAAAACTATTGGTATGATCAGATTTCAAACCAAAACCGTAAGTGGTGGGCTTTAAGCAAACCATTGGTAGATTATATAAAACCACTTGACGACCCAAGACTCAAGGTTTATGGGGATGCCAATAAAGTCGGAGACTATACAGGGTTAGAGTTTGGACTTGTAGAGGGCGTTGATAAAAAGGACCCCTCGTTACTGGGGTTAGCTATTCGTAAACAGGACGCCCCGGTTTACCTGGTTACTTTTGCGCAGGCTCTTTTTGCTAAAGCTGAAGCTGCAAAAATGAACTGGATTCCAGGGGCAGATGTCGAAGCTAAAACAAATTACGACATGGGAATTGAACAGTCCGTTAGGCAATGGAACAATGATGATATTAGTGGTCTGGCAAAAATGAAAGCACATGCCGAAATTCAATATAATCCTGCAAATGGCCTTAAACAAATTGCCTACCAGCGTTGGGTTCATTTATTTATGAACGGCTTTGAAGCATGGGCTGAGTGGAGAAGGACTGGTTATCCTGAACTGAGCTCACCCGTAGGTAATCCAGCTAAAGCAATTCCTAGAAGGCAGGCGTATCCAACAGAAGAATCATCTAACAACAAAGCACATTATTCTGAAGCGATCCAGCGACAATTTAATGGTACCGATGATTTAACTGGGCGATTATGGTGGGATAAGCCTTAAGACGCAAATTGGTTATGTCAAAATCGCTTAATATTTAGACAATTGTGTAAATCTTTTTATAAGCAAATCATGCTTTCTTTGAATTAACCGAGACACAAGCCAAATCTGAATAAGAAACCATCGTAAGTAGTAGCTTTAGAAAGTCTTCTTATGATGGTTTCATCTCTTTAATGCCAGGCGCTCAGAATACCAATCATTTAATTTTTTTAAAATAAATTACCAAACGATTTGGATTAATTCTAAATAATAGTAACCTTTGCAATATCAAGAGTTTAAATGTGAACATGCAGGATTTAGTTATACTACCTTCAATCAATTTTACAGAAGTATTTAATACTAACAAAGGTGCCATCTATCAATCAGACAGTGAGAACTGCTGGTATATAGATTTTGCCGGTAAACTTGCTCGTTTCGATTATCGTAACTTACTTAAACTTAAAAAAGCAGTTTATCAGATCGATATAGAAAATTTGCTTTTAAATAGCACCAAAGCACCAGATCTTGAAATCATTTTTATCTGCGCTTGCGATCATTGCTATGTACTTTCTATCCTGGAAATTATTGCTTTAAAAGAGCTATTACAAGGTACATTTGTAATGTTAGAGCTTAATCACATCATATTCGATCGTTTGCATCGTATAGTTGCCTGATTAACTTAGAATTAGAATCTTTCCATATTACTCTAATATTATCTATTCTTAATTTATTGCATTATTTTTGATGTTATAATATCATTTAAACGATAGTAATTATGAAAGATATCATTCGCGCAAAGTGCTTACTCTCATCAGATGTAGAGACACTTATTAACCAGCAAATAAAAAAAGAAGCCCACTCATCAGCTATTTATCTTTCTATGGCTTCATGGTGTAATCGCAATGGATACGACTTTTCATCTGATTATTTTTTCAAGCAAGCCGAAGAAGAAAGAGCCCATCAGCTTAAATTCTATAAATATGTTTTAGATATGGGAGGTACAGCAATTTCTCCTGACATCACAAATATCAAAATTGAATATAACTCTTTCCGTGAGGTTTTTGAAGAAGCTTTGGATCAGGAAATTAGCGTAACCCAATCTATTAAAAGCATTGCAGCTCGTTGCCATAAAGAACAGGATTATGTAACTCTTGAGTTCTTAAACTGGTTCTTTAGAGAACAAAGAGAAGAAGAATATAAAGCTCGTCGTGCCCTTGAATTGTTTGATGTAATCGGAGAAGAAGGAACTGGAAGATGGCAGATTGACAAACACGTTGGCCAGATTAAATACGAAAGCGAGGCTTAATCTAATTTAGCCAGTTTACCCTGGTATTTTAAGGTACATACTGATGAAACAGTATGTACCTTTTTTTGTTTATTGATAATATAGGCCATGTCAAAGAAACATAAAAAGAACAAACACTCTAAGCAGGAAAAAAAGGATAAAAAGAAAAAAGACTGCTGTGAGAAATACCTTAGAGGAAAACGATGTAAAAATTGTCCCCTGGCCTAGCTTTGTAATCACTTTATGCTTTTTAATTCAGGATAACGTTATCGGCCAAATGATAGCACCGTCTGCAACGAGGCTCATAACTGTCCTTTTCGCCTAATAATATTTTCGATTCGCTAGCAACTTTACGGAAAGAGTACATCGCCGGACTACCACAACGAACACAAACTGCATTTACCTTTGTTACCAATTCTGCAATAGCCATTAGCGCTGGTATGGGACCGAAAGGTTTACCAAGAAAATCCATATCTAACCCGGCTACAATAACCCTTATTCCTTTTTGAGCAAGTTTGTTGCATACGTCAGGCAGGTCTTCATCGAAAAACTGAGCCTCATCAATACCGACAACCTGAGTATTGGCATCTAAAAGTAGTATTGAAGATGATGTTTCTACCGGTGTTGATTGAATTGAATTTAAATCGTGAGACACCACTGCATTTTCGTCATATCTGGTATCTGTTTTAGGTTTAAAGATTTCAACATTCAGCTGAGCAATTTGAGCCCTTCTTAATCTCCTTAATAATTCTTCTGTTTTGCCCGAAAACATAGAGCCGCAAATTACCTCTATGCTACCGCAAAACTCTCCTCTTCTGTAATTTTGTTCGCTGAATAACATCGTATTGTAGTACTTATAGCCTGCTAATATCAGAATTTTGTAGTACTTTTGAATGGCAAGTTACCAACATAAAAAGTCAATTCTTCCGTTATTAAATTATGATGAACCAAGGTGATATTTTCAAAAAAATAGGACAAATACTAAACGAACTTCAAGATCAGTACGAGTTTTTAGCTCATAATCCAGAGCAATTGAATGAGTTAGAACTGGAACTGTTTATGGCAAATGCCAATTTTTTGTCGGATCATGTTCAAATTGTAAAGAAGTTAAATAACAATAAGCCTGTAAAGGAAATACCTGAACATACTTTAGACAGTGTTGTAGAAAAGGAAGAGCCTTTAATTTCTCAAGAACCAGAGAATGTTCGGGAAGTGGAAGAAGTTAAGAACCACGTTCCGTCTTTTGAATTTATTTTAAATGATAATTCATCAACTGATAAGTTTGACTTCGAAGAAAAATCTGTTGATAGTATTTTTGACAGGCCATTAAGTAAAGAAGAAGAACGCATTATTGCTGAAAAGCAGAGGTTAATGGAAAGCAAGTCGCAGTTTGAAACAACTGATCAGCAGCCGACTGAAAAAGTAACTCAGGAACCTGCTCTTGTGACTAGCGGAATTGAAGAAGCAACAATTGACGAGGAACCAGAACCAATTCAGGAACCCGTTGTTTATAAAGAAGAACCAGTCGTTCAAGTACAGGAAGAACCAGAAGCGCTAGAACCTGCTCCAATACCTACTCCTGAACCTGTTGTTTTTAAAGCCCCTGAGCCAGCCAAAGCTTTTGTAAATGAAACTACACCAGAACCAATACAACAAGAGCCTGTAAGTAATGTAAGGCCTACCTTAAACGATATTCTGGCAGGCAAGAACAATAATAGCTCTGTTAATTTGAATTTGGAAAGCAACAAGCCCACAATAACAGATCTTAAAAAAGGAATAACTCTTAATGAAAAACTATTATACATTAAGGATTTGTTTAATGGCTATAATCTTGCTTATTCCGAAGCCATCGACCTGATCAATAAAATGCCTGATTTAAAGACTGCAGATACGTTCCTAAAAAATAACTATGCAGAGAAGAACAACTGGGCTTCAAAACAGACTACTGTAGATAAATTTTACGAATTGCTAAGTCAGCGTTTTTCATAGGCTTAGATAAAGCCCATTCTGTTTGAGTCCAGCTTAAGGAATATAAACAACAATATTGTAAAACTCCAAAGCGATGATCCTCCATAACTGATAAAAGGTAGGGGTATGCCAATTACAGGCACAATGCCTATGGCCATACCAATATTTATGAATACGTGGAAGAACAGGATACTGGCAACACAATAACCATATACTCTGGAGAATGTAGATCGCTGTCGCTCTGCAAGGTTAATTAAGCGAAGTAAGAGGAATAAGAACAATCCAATCACTACAAAGCAACCTACAAAACCCCATTCTTCTCCAATTGTAGAGAAAATGAAGTCAGTACTCTGAGCTGGAACATAACCATATTTAGTTTGGGTCCCCTGTAAAAAACCACGACCTGTAAGTTGGCCCGAACCGATAGCTATTTTAGATTGTATCACATTATAACCAACACCCTTTGGGTCTATCTTTAATCCTAATATCAGCTCTATCCTTGTACGTTGATGCGGTTTCAAAACCTTCTCGTAGGCTAGTTTTACCACAAATAAATAAGCAATTGCTATTATTGTTACAAGAATTGCAGAAAACATAACCTTCTGTTTTCGCTTGTTTTGATAAACAAAGAAACCTCCAATAAGCAGAATAGTAGGAATTAATACTTTTAATGGAACAAGGAAGTCGGCCACAAATAACACAATCATTCCTAAAAAGATCAGCAAAAAGTAACCAGATAAACCTTCTCTGTACATTGGAAACATGAAAGCCAAAAATACAAGAGCCGATCCAGCATCAGGCTGAAGCATGATAAGCACAAGAGGAATGCCCATAATCAATCCCGCAAAAGCTATAGATTTTAAATCTCTGAATTTAGGACTGAAGCTGCTAATATACCGGGCGAGCAATAGAGCCGTACCAAACTTCGCAAACTCAGAGGGTTGCAATCGAAACCCACCACCTAGTGATATCCAGGCCTGGTTACCACCGACATTTCTACCAACCACCAAAACAATAATGAGTAGTAGTACTGTAACACCGTATACAATAGGCGAGAAGACGCTAAAGAACTTGGCATCCAATAGCAAAATTGAAAAACCCAACACCAGACCCGCAATAACATAGATCAATTGTTTTCCGTAATTGCTGCCAAAATTAAACACAGAGGTGTCAGTCGTGTTATGTACTGAAGCATAAATATTTACGTAACCAACCGCACACAAAGCAATGTAAATTAGGATAGTAATCCAATCTACATTGAAGAAGAATCTGTTGCTTTGCTGATTAGTCATTTTTTTTATCTATCACTTTTTTTGGTTCAACAGCATTAATGCTTTTTTTAAGTGAATCCGCTTTTTTAGCAGAATCAATAAGGGCTGCTTTGGTTTTCACTTTTGGTTTTGGTAGCGCAGGAAGAATAACTTGTTTTTTCATCCATTCTACTCCACCTCTTCTGTTTGGAGGTATACTATCTTTAAGATACTTCTCTGTAATATAACTTGCAATTGGCGCCGCATAAGTGCCCCCGTAGCCAGCATTTTCTACAATAACTGCGATGGCAATTTTTGGATTATCTCTGGGGGCAAAGCCAATAAATACGGAGTGGTTTTTGCCACGTGGATTTTGTACAGTACCTGTTTTTCCACACATTATAATTCCATCTATTCTCGAAGCCAAAGCAGTACCCCACGGCGAATTTACTGCTTCCTGCATTCCATCAATTACAGGCCCGAAGTGTGCTGCATCAACACCAACATAGTTTTTCTTTAGATATTCCTTTCTAATCACATGATCTTTTCCGATAGATTTAACCAGGTGAGGCTTTATATAATAACCTTTATTAGCAATGGCCGCCATAATATTTGCCATCTGTAAAGGGGTTGCATCCATCTCGCCTTGCCCAATGGCTAACGAAATTACAGTTGAATAGCCCCAATACTTGCTGTACTTTTTTGAATAATAAGATGCGTCGTATAGCCTTCCTTTACGCTCTCCCGGTAAATCTATACCAAGGGTATCGCCAAGGCCCCAGAGCTTTACTTTCTTTTGCCAGTAATCATATGCTACTTGCTGATTCCTATTAAATTTTTTCTGTGTTAATAGTTTCTGAAATACATAACATGCATAAGTATTACATGATCTGGCAAGACCTCTTCGCAATGCAATATTTCCGTCAACGTGCTCACATTTAGTAGTGTGGTTTCCAACACGGAAATAGCCCGGGCAATTAAATGTGGTGTTCTCATCAATAACGCCTTCCTGTAGCCCAATCAGCGCATCTAAAGGCTTAAAAGAAGATCCTGGCGAATAATAACCTTGTATAGGACGAATGTTAAGCACACGGTTTGGATTTTTAAGTAAATCCATATAATTATTGCCCTGTTGGCGGCCAACCATTAAATTCGGATCATAACCCGGACTACTTACAAAAGCGAGGATTTCGCCAGTAGCAGGTTCTATTGCTACTATACTGCCTACCTTATTTTTCAGTAATTCTTCACCTAGTTTCTGGATTCTTACATCCAGAGAAGATATCAATTGCTCTCCTGAAACCGCCGAAGTATCGAATTTCCCTTCCGCATAACTACCCTTTGGTACATTGTGCGCATCATAAAGCATATTTACTACACCCCGTTCACCTCTTAGCGCAGTTTCATAAGCTTTCTCTACACCTGTTTTTCCTATGTAATCTCCAGGTCTGTAATAGCCTTCAGATCTTTCAATATCGGTAGGGCTTACTTCTTTTATATACCCTAAAAAGTGACCGGCTATGCTATCGGGATACTGTCTTATCGTTCTGCTTTGTACAAAAAAACCAGGGAAACGATATAGTTTTTCTGACAGCGATTGATAAATACTTACGGAAAGTTGTTTTTCAAATATGCTAGGTTGGTATCTCGACTGGTTTAAAGCTTTCTTAAAATTCTTTTTGAATTTTATGGTATCAATACCAATAATGCCACAAAGAGCAAGCGTATCAAATTCTTTTACGTCGTTAGGTATAACCATTAAATCGTATACCGGCTCATTCTGTACAAGAATCTTTTCGTTTCTATCTAAAATAACCCCACGGGCCGGAAAAGTGTAAAGCTTCCTCAACACATTACTCTCTGCAGAAAGGAAATATTTGTCGCTAAATACTTGTATATAAAAAAGTGTACCTAATAATATCAATGAAACAACAATGAATAATCCTTGTACAATATATTTTCGGTTAAACAGATTATCCATTAGCGTACCTTTCTGTTATAAAATATAAACTCGATCAAGGTAACAAGAAACAGTGTGAAAATTCCACTTAAAAGACACTTTAGTAGCGTGTATGAAAATTCAGTTAATCTAAATGTTTCTAAAAAGAACAGCACAATGTGATGTGCAAAAGTGCATAAAAAAGCATATAGAAGAAACCATTTAATGCCCATATTTCCCAGAGTAGGTTCCGGTTCATCAAAGCCATCCCTGCTTACCGTTACAGAAATAAACAGTATCCTTACAAAAACTAAAGTTACACAAGCTGCGGTATGAACACCCAATGTATCATAAAATGCATCAAGAGTTAAACCGGTAACAAAGGCGATTAAGTAAAGTAACAGGTTGGGAATTCCAAATGGAAGCAATAGCAAAAACAATATGTAAACAAAAGGAGTTGCCATATTGTAGAAACTCAAATTCCTTAGTAAAAGGATTTGAAATAAAAGTAGTATAAACCACCTGACTACGTTTGTTAATACTAATCTACTGCTCATTGGGTAATTTCGCTTCTAATTCTGTTTGTTCCTTTGCTAGTTTATTTTTAATGACGTAAACGTATTGTAAGGTACTAAAATCATTGAACAGATTGATTTCAATGGTCATGAAGTTATCTCCGGTGGATATGCCAGTGTTACTAACTGTGCCCACAGGAATGCCCGAAGGAAAAAATGAGAACCCCGATGTAACTACCGTATCCTTTAGATTTACTTTAAAGTGATTAGGAATATCTTTAATATAGGCCTTTCTGTAATCGGAATTTCTGTCGCCCCATACTAACGATCCTACCGCATTGTTTCTCTTTAGGCTCACGCTAATGTGCGTGTCCTTATGTAGTAGCGAACGTACAGTAGCTAAGTGCTCAGAAACATCCTGTACAAAGCCTACAACGCCCCTTCCTGGCGAAATGACAGGCATATTAGTTTCCATGCCATCGGCTTTGCCACGATTAATAGTGATAAAGTTATTCCGGTTGGTAATGGAGTTTTTAATAACCCTGGCCGAAAGATAAGTGTATTGAGGTACTCCGGCCGTGTCTTTTACTACAACATCCTTAGCCGTGTCTATATTTTTAAGGGCAAGTATCTCCGTCTTCAGTTTCGCATTCTCTACTGCCAGGCTATCATTTACAGAACCCAGGTTAATGTATTTTTTTAATACATTAAGGTTGTTGTACACATCACCAACAACTTTATTTGTCGAGTTAATGGTTACACTTCGTTGGTAGGAGTTGTTTCTTACGGTAAGAACAACTCCAACAGTAAAGAAAATGATGAAGAAGAAAAATGCGTTATATCTGCTTATAAAAATCCAAAGGTTACGCATATTCTAAATATAAGAGGGAAGCCCTTAGTTTATCTTCATTTAATTATTGCATTAAAAATTTGAAACCGCCAATGTTTTTTAAGGCGATACCTGTACCACGTACAACTGCACGAAGAGGATCTTCTGCAACGTGAACAGGCAATTTCGTTTTAGCAGCTACACGTTTATCTAAACCACGAAGCAATGCACCACCACCAGTTAAATAAATACCTGTTTGGTAAATATCAGCAGAAAGCTCTGGCGGAGTAATCTCTAAAGCTTTAAGAATAGCCTCTTCGATTTTTGAAATTGATTTATCTAAGCAATGCGCAATCTCAGTATAAGATACGGTGATCTGTTTAGGAACCCCAGTCATCAAGTCTCTTCCCTGTACCGCAAAATCAGCTGGTGGATCCTGTAATTCAGGTAATGCAGCACCAACTTCAATTTTAATTTTTTCAGCAGTACGATCGCCAATCATAATGTTGTGCTGGCGACGGATGTAGTTTACAATATCAGAGTCAAAGTTATCTCCCGCAACGCGGATAGACTGATCACACACAATACCTGATAAAGCGATTACCGCGATCTCAGTTGTACCACCACCTATATCAATGATCATGTTGCCCATTGGTTCTTCCACATCAATACCTATACCTACTGCAGCAGCCATAGGCTCATGGATCAGATAAACCTCTTTAGCACCTGCAATTTCCGCTGAATCTCTTACTGCACGTTTTTCAACTTCAGTAATACCGGAGGGAATACAGATTACCATTCTTAACGAAGGGAACATCCAGCCTTTACCGCCATTTAACATGCGGATCATACCTTTGATCATGGCTTCAGCAGCATTGAAATCAGCAATAACACCGTCTTTAAGTGGTCTAACTGTTCTGATGTTATCGTGGGTTTTACCCTCCATTTGCATGGCCTGCCTGCCAATTGCTATAATTTTATTTGTTTGTCTGTCAAAAGCAACAATTGAAGGTTCATCAACTACTACTTTGTCATTATGTATAATCAAGGTGTTTGCCGTACCTAAATCGATAGCAACTTCTTGTGTAAACCAATTAAATAGACCCATTTATAGGTGATAATTTAAGTATTAAAAATTCTGTGTACTATAGTAATGTAAAACTACGTCTTTTTATTGTATTGAGAGACAAATAAAGTTAGTGTTTGAAATGTCTGATGCCAGTAGTAACCATCGTTATACCTTTTTCATTAGCCATATTTACAGAATCAGCATCTTTAATAGAGCCACCTGGCTGTAAAACTGCAGTAATTCCTGCTTCAGCAGCAATTTCTACACAATCAGGGAACGGAAAAAATGCATCTGAAGCCATTACAGAGCCTTTTAAGTCAAAACCGAAAGCCTCTGCCTTTACAATTGCTTGTTTTAATGCATCAACTCTTGAAGTTTGACCAACACCGCTAGATAATAGCTGATCGTTTTTAACAAATACGATGGTGTTTGATTTTGTATGCTTTACAATTTTATTTGCAAAATGCAGATCAATTAATTCCTGGGCAGTAGGTGCTTTTTCTGTTACAGCGGTCATTTGATCCGGACCTTCGATAACTAAATCCTTATCCTGCTCAATAACTCCGTTTAACAAAGTTTTAAATTGTTTTTTGCTCAATTCTACATCGTTTCTCTGTAAAATTACCCTGTTCTTTTTAGCACGGAAAAGCTCAACAGCTTCAGGCTGATAAGAAGGAGCAATTAATACTTCAAAAAACAATTTATTAATTTCTGTTGCTGTAGCAAGGTCAATCTCTCTGTTGGCAATTAATACACCACCAAATGCAGAAACCGGATCACAAGCTAAAGCTACGTTCCAGGCATCTAAAAGATTTGTTCTTGAAGCTACGCCACAAGCATTTGTATGTTTTAAAATAGCAAATGTAGGCGCCTCAAATTCGTCAATTAATGCAACAGCAGCATCAACGTCAACAAGGTTGTTGTAAGAAAGCTCTTTGCCATTTAATTTAGTGAACATTGCATCTAAATCGCCATAAAACACACCTTGCTGATGTGGGTTCTCGCCATATCTTAAGATTTGTGCTTTGCTGATACTTTGTTTAAATACGTTAAGCGGTTCTTCAATATTGAAATAATTGAAGATTGCAGTGTCGTAGTTAGAAGAAGTATGGAATGCTTTTTTGGCGTATGCTTTACGTTGAGCTAAAGTAGTCTCTCCATTCTGATTTTCCAGTTGCTCCTGTAAAGTTGAATAATCATCTTTAGAAGCAAGGATTACTACATCATTAAAGTTTTTAGCTGCTGCTCTGATCAGTGAGATGCCACCGATGTCTATTTTTTCAATAATTTCTTCTTCAGAACCACCAGCTTTTAGTGTTTCTTCGAAAGGATATAAATCAACAATAACAAGATCTATTTCTGGAATCTCATACTGAGAAATTTGTTCCTGATCTGAAATTAAAGCTCTGCGGTTTAAAATACCACCAAAAACTTTAGGGTGTAAAGTTTTAACTCTTCCGCCTAAAATTGAAGGATAACCCGTAAGGTCTTCAACTGCGGTAACAGGTAAATTTAAATCTTTAATAAATTGTTCTGTACCTCCGGTAGAAAACAATTGAACACCTTGTTTTGCCAGCAGGCGAACTAAAGGCTCTAAACCATCTTTGTAATAAACTGAAATTAAAGCGTTTTTGATCTTTATCGATTGACTCATTAGAGAAAAATTTTGAGCCGCAAAATTAGTTTTTTTAACCGAGAAATTAGTATGCCTAAATAATAAAAATATACTATTTTTTTATCTTTTTAATAATCCCATCTATGATACGGGGATAATGCTGGTGCTCTAATTGCTGGCCTTTAAACTTAATCATTTCCAAATTATCGTCTTTGTCAATACGGTATTTTGCCTGATAAATATATTCTCCTTCATCGTAATTTTCATCAACATAATGTATTGTTATGCCACCTTCAGTTTCCTTGGCAGCCAGTACCGCATTATGTACATGATCTCCATACATTCCTTTTCCGCCAAACTTAGGTAATATAGCAGGGTGTATGTTTACAATACGTCCCGGATATTCATTTATTAAATTTTTAGGGATTAGCCATAAAAATCCTGCTAATACAATCAGATCCACATCCAGATTTTTTAGCAGATCAATAATATTATCGGTTTGATAAAATTCATGTCTGTCAAAAATATGAGAAGGGATTTCAAAATTGTCTGCACGCTGTAGAACGTAGGCATCAGGGTTGTTGGTAAGCACCAATGCAATTTCTACTTCAGGGTTATTTTTAAAATGCTCCATTAGCTTTTGGGCGTTAGATCCTGACCCTGAGGCAAATATGGCTATACGTTTTTTCATGGGGCAATATAAATTGAGGCTATTTATTCTTTTTCAAAGGTAGTAATGTTATCATTATGTCCAAAAATAGCATTTTAAGCGTTTAATGAAAGCTTTTAATTCGGTTTTTTGATTGATAAATATAGCTGTTGGTATTGATCGGCACTGTGTTAGAATGTTGCTGGTTCGACGCTGGTTCGACATTACTTCGCAAAACAGGTGTTTTTTTCGAACAATTGGTGCTCTAAATTCGATTTATCTAATATCTAACATGTATTAATGTGGTATATTGATGATACAAGTATTTATGTTGGAGAAGATTAAAAAAAATATTTATGTTCTGATTTTGCATTTTAAAAACATTAGTTCTATATTTGCAGTCCGAAAAATAAGAAGAAATAAAAGAGCTGGTCTCAACATAAAATATTTTAATAACAAAAAATGGCAAATCATAAATCTTCATTAAAAAGAATTAGAGCAAACGCAACTAAACGTTTACGTAATAGATATCAAGCAAAAACAACTCGTACGTTTATTAAAAGACTGCGTGCTGCTGAAGATAAAAAAACAGGACTAGAATTACTTCCTAAAGTAGTTTCTATGTTAGATCGTTTAGCCAAAAAAAGCGTTATTCACAAAAATAAAGCAGCTAACAACAAATCTAAATTAACTAAGTTTGTTAATAGCTTAAAATAAACATAGCTTTACAATATTGTAAAAGGGATATGCATTGCATATCCCTTTTTTTATGTTCAAAAAAGCGTTCCAATGAAACCATATCAACCAAAACTGGGGATAAAATTATGGGCAGAGGCAGATAGGCCTCGCGAAAAACTATTACTTAACGGCCGCAGGCATTTAACCGATGCCGAGCTTATAGCTATTTTAATTGGTTCTGGAAACAGAAATGAAAGTGCTGTTGATCTAAGCAAACGAATACTTGCCGAGTATGGAAATGATCTGGATGCACTAGGCAAAGTTTCTGTTAAAAGCCTTTCGAACTTTAAAGGCATTGGAGAAGCAAAAGCAATAGCTATAGTTGCCGCATTAGAACTGGGTCGTAGGAGAAAGGATACAGGAGCAACAGAGGTGGTGCATATAGCATCATCAAAGGATKCCTTTGAAATAATGATGCCGGTTTTTGCCGACTTAAATCATGAAGAGTTTTGGATCTTGATCTTAAATACGGCAAATAGGGTAATCGGAAAGCAGATTATTAGCAAAGGTGGGTTGGCAGGTACGGTAGCAGACCCAAAAATTATTTTTAAAACTGCACTTGAACATAACGCAGCTTTTATTATTCTTGCTCATAATCATCCTTCAGGAAATCTGAAGCCCAGCAGTCAGGATTTACAGCTTACAAAGAAGCTGGTAGAGGGAGGGAAGATGCTTGATTTACAAGTATTGGATCATCTTATTCTTGCAGATAAGGGATATTATAGCTTCGGAGATCAAGGGTTAATCTGATAAACATGAATTTTCCCGTTCGTTTTGAGCTTTTTGGTGAGTTATATCATTGGCATTATATTTTTGAAACACTAGCCTTTCTTATAGGCATTAGGGTTTATTATTTCTTAAAGAAAAAGATAGTTGATCCTATTTCTGATGAAAACAGGTTGTGGATTATGCTGGGGGCAATGATTGGTGCACTTATTGGCTCCCGGGTCATTGCTGCGCTTGAGGATCCGGAATCAATAAAACATTTAAGTTTGCTGGCATTCTTCAGTAATAAAACTATCGCAGGAGGTTTTATTGGAGGGTTGTTTGGCGTAGAGCTTATCAAAAAAATTATAGGCGTAAAGATTGCCTCCGGTGATCTTTATGTAATACCAATTATAGTTGCCTTGTTTATTGGGCGCATAGGTTGTTTTTTAATGGGTATAGATGAGCCCACTTTTGGTGTTGAAACACATTTTTTTACGGGGATGGATCTGGGTGATGGTTTAAAAAGACATCCAGTGGCACTCTATGAAATGATCTATATGGTGTTTCTTTTCCTATTCTTTATTTTTTTGAAAAAGAGGCTGATCAATGGCGATCACTTTAAATTGTTTATGGTTTTATATTTTTTATATCGATTTCTGGTAGAATTTATTAAACCGTATCACCCATTGTTTTTGGATTTAAGTGTGATCCATTGGATTTCATTGTTTATATTCAACTATTATTACAAATTTATTCTTCGCATCTCAAATAGCATCCTCAAATGAAAATAAGAAATTATATCTATTACGATTATACAAAAAGTCTGTGTCCGGAATGTCTGGAACTAATAGATGCAAAAATTGTTTTTCAGGATGAGAAGGTTTATATGCTAAAACATTGTAAAACCCATGGCGATAGTAAAGTTGTGATTGCCGACGATGTAGAGTATTACAAGCAGATCAGAAATTACAACAAACAGTCTGAGATGCCTTTGAAATTTAATACCAAGGTACATTATGGTTGCCCATATGATTGTGGCCTCTGTACAGATCATGAACAGCATTCGTGTTTAACAATAATAGAAGTAACAGACCGATGTAATTTAAGTTGCCCAACCTGTTATGCTATGTCTTCTCCGAGTTATGGTAGGCACAGAACTCTTGAAGAAATCAATAAAATGATGGATACGGTAGTGGCGAATGAAGGGGAGCCGGATGTGGTTCAGATTTCTGGAGGCGAGCCAACTGTGCATCCCGACTTTTTTAAAATTCTTGATCTTGCAAAGAGTAAGCCCATTAAACACCTAATGGTAAATACAAATGGAATTAGAATTGCAAAGGATATTAATTTTGTTGAAAAGCTGGCCTCATATATGCCTGATTTTGAAATTTATCTTCAGTTTGACAGTTTTAATGCAGCCGTTTTAACAAAGTTAAGAGGAGAAGACCTTACAGAAGTAAGGAAAAAGGCGATAGATAATTTAAATAAGTTTAATGTTTCGACCACATTGGTGGTAACGTTACAAAAAGGCTTGAATGACCATGAAATTGGTGATATCCTAGATTACGCTTTAAAACAAAAATGCGTGCGTGGAGTAACATTTCAGCCAACCCAGGTTGCCGGCAGAAATGACAATTATAACGATCAGCAGGGAAGGATAACGCTTACAGAGGTTCGTAGGAAAATATATGAACAGTACCCATTGTTTACCCCGCAGGACCTGATTCCGGTGCCTTGTAACCCTGATGCACTTTGTATGGCTTATGCGTTAAAAATTGGGGATGACGTAATACCTATGACACATTTAATTAATCCAGAAGATTTGCTGAACAATTCAAAAAACACCATCGTTTTTGAACATGATGAGAAACTGAAGGAGCATCTGCTGAATTTGTTTAGTACAGGAATATCTGTTGATTGTGCAGAGGGAGAGTTTGGAGAGCTTATGTGTTGTTTGCCAAGAGTAAAATCAGATCATTTGAATTATAATAACCTGTTTCGCATCATTATAATGAACTTTATGGATCCTCTGGATTTTGATGTACGGGCAGTAAAAAAATCATGTGTTCATATTGTGAGTGATAAAATGAAGATCATCCCATTTGAAACAATGAATATTTTTTACAGAGATAATAAAATCGATGATATCAGAGAAAAGTTAAACGAACGTTTTAAATTAATACAGTAATTATGATTGCTCTTCTTTTATTGTATTGGGCAGCTGTTGCCATCATATTTATAGTTGGTATTATCATGATGATTGTAGCGACAGCAAATAACAAACCTGTAAAGCCGGGTCTCAGATTGGTTATTCTATCAGTTATCTTATTAGTAATAGGAGCAGGAGCATGTGCCATTATGTTATCGGGATTGGGAGGTATGCATTAATGGCATTTCTCTTTTAGCATTCCCCTTTAAAATATTATCTTTGCGTTTTCCCAGTATTTCATACTAGATACCAGATAATGAAGATATCATACAATTGGCTTAAACAATTCATACAAACTGATAAAACACCTCAGGAACTTTCTCTTATATTAACAAATATTGGACTGGAAGTAGAAAGCTTAGAAACCGTGCAGCCTGTTGCTGGTGGTTTAGCCGGATTGGTTATAGGTCATGTGTTAACTTGCGTACAACATCCTAATGCAGACCGTCTTCGTGTTACAACCGTTGATGTTGGCGGACCAGATATTTTACAAATTGTTTGTGGTGCTCCAAACGTAGCTCAGGGCCAAAAGGTTGTGGTTGCTACTGTTGGCACTACCGTTTACCCAAATGAAGGGGAGCCTTTTAAAATCAACAAATCAAAAATAAGAGGAGAAGTATCCGAAGGGATGATCTGTGCAGAAGATGAGATTGGTTTGGGCGTTTCTCATGACGGAATACTTGTTTTGCCAGCCGATACTGCAATTGGTATTTCTGCTAAAGAATATTTTAAGCTGGAAGATGATTATCTTTTTGAAATAGGTTTAACACCTAACAGGGCAGATGCTGCTTCGCACTTAGGTGTAGCAAGAGATTTAGCTGCTTATTTGCGTAAAAGTATTCAGATGCCTGACGTTTCTGGCTTTAAAACGAATAATGAAAACCTTAAAATTGAAGTTAAGGTTGAAGATACGAATGCTTGTCCGCGTTATAGCAGTGTTACCATAAGTGGAGTTACTGTCAAAGCTTCTCCAGATTGGCTTCAGGATAAATTAAAAGTAATAGGTATCAGACCCATCAATAACATTGTAGATATAACCAATTATGTTTTACATGATCTGGGTTTACCACTTCATGCTTTTGATGCTGATCAGATAAAAGGTGCTAAAGTTTTTGTTAAGAAATGTGCTGAAGGAACACCTTTTGTAACGCTTGATGGGGTTGAGCGTAAGCTTTCTGCTGAAGATTTGATGATCTGTAATGCAGAAGAACCTATGTGTATTGCAGGGGTTTTTGGAGGCAAAACCTCGGGAATAACTGATGCCACTAAAAATGTATTCCTGGAAAGTGCCTATTTCGACTCTGTTTCTGTGCGTAAAACGTCTAAACGCCATGGTTTAAAAACAGATGCTTCGTTCAGGTATGAGCGTGGTGCTGATCCAGAAATAACAACTTTTGCTTTAAAACGTACAGCGCTATTAATTCAGGAATTGGCAGGCGGTGAAATCGCTTCGTCGGTTTCAGATGTTTACGCTAATCCTATAAAGCCTTTTGATGTTGAAGTTAGCTATCAGAACATCAATAAATTAATTGGAGCTAATATTCCCGATGCAGAAATTAAAGATATAATTACTGCATTAGGCATTGAAGTGGCCAAAGAAACCACCGAAGGTTTGGAGCTTAAAGTGCCAAGCTTTAAAGTTGATGTAACCCGCGAATGCGATGTTACTGAAGAGGTTTTAAGGATTTATGGCTATAATAATATTGAGATTCCTAGTAAAATAAATGCATCACTATCTTATGGCACTAAGCCAGATAAAGAGCAAACACAGCATGTTATTGCTGATATGTTAACTGCTAACGGCTTTTTAGAGATCTGGTGTAATTCATTAACAAAGGGAGCTTATTCAAAAGTGCCTGAAGAAGCAGTACAGATCTTAAATCCATTAAGTTCAGATTTAAATGTAATGCGCCAGGAATTGCTGTTGCCTGCCCTGGAGAGTGTTGCTTATAATTTAAACAGGAAAACTGCTGATATTAAATTTTATGAATTTGGTAAAACCTACCATTTGATAAATGAGAAATATGTAGAGCGCCCAAGGTTATTAATTGTGTTGTCAGGTTCTAATCAATCTGAGCAATGGAACCATAAAGCCTCGCCGGTAAGTTTTTATAATTTAAAAGCTGCAGTTGATGCCGTTATTGGTCGCCTTGGCATAACAAACTATCAAACTGAAGAAGTTAAAAATGAAAGCTTTGCTTTTGGTTTAAAATACTTTAGAGGTGATAAAGCAATTGTAACTTTTGGAGCTGCAACAGCTGCAGATAAAAAGAAACCTGATATTGATAAAGATGTTTATTATGCAGATTTTGAT
>NZ_JBFTIZ010000015.1:0-40849 GCF_056395165.1 Pedobacter sp. 10L46_2 | reverse complement strand
GAGTTCTATCGTGCTCAAACCGGATTCCCAATTGGTTATTTCTGGGGGTTAAAAACAGCCGGTATCTTTCAGAATGAAGCCGAGGTTCAAAATTACAGATCTGCCAATGGTAAGGTAATACAACCAACTGCTGCTCCTGGAGATGTTAAGTATGTAGATGTTAACGGAGATGGTATGATAGATAATCTGGATAGAGGCATGATTGGTAATCCGAACCCGAATTATACATTTGGTATCACACTTTCGGGTGATTACAAAGGTTTCGATTTTTCTGTTGTGGCTTCTGGGGTTGCCGGAAATGATATTGTTCAATCTTACAGAAATCCGTCTAGTCAGTTCGGTAATTATACCACCCGAATACTCGATAGATGGCACGGAGAGGGTTCATCGAATACCATTCCCCGTTTAACAGAAGACAACCGGAATTGGAGTAATTTCTCTGATCTGTATATTCAAAAAGGTGATTTCTTACGGATCAGTAACATCACTGTTGGTTATGATCTTGGTAAGGTATTTAAAAAGAGCTACCTGAAACAGGTAAGGTTATATGCTGCTGCATTAAACGTTTACACCTTTACAAAATACGATGGAATGGATCCGGAAATAGGTTATGGTACTCGAGGATTCGCGTCGGGTATAGACTTAGGTTATTATCCAAGACCAAGAACATTCATGATAGGAGCCAATCTTAAGTTTTAACTACAAGATCATAAAAATATGAAAGCTATAAAAATATATGCTGTTGCACTAAGCCTTTTATCGTTAGGTGCATGCAAAAAAGGTTTTCTGGATACTGAGCAAGTGACAGCAGTAACAGATCAAAATTTTTACAAAACACCAAAGGATGCATTTACTGCACTTGTTGGTTGTTATGACGGATTGCAAATTGTGTGGTCTGAGGGTATTGCCTTGCCGGTTGCAGCCGAAGTAATGTCTGATAATACTTTTGGCGCAACCGGAAATTCCGATGGTTTTGGTTATCAGATGATTGATGAATTTGATAAGTCGCGTTCACCATCAGACCAAAATTTATATAATGGAAACTGGGTTTTGTATTATAAAGCGCTGTTTCGTTGCAACACCCTTCTGGGCAAATTGGATCAGATAGAATGGGGTAACGATACTCAGTTGAGAAAAACATACGAATCTGAGGCCCGCTTTCTGCGTGCCTACCTGCTATTTGATATGGTTAGACTTTGGGGTAATATTCCACTGTTAACAGCTCCATCTACCGAGAATTTACCACAGAGTAATCCGGATGAAGTTTACAAGGTAATTGCTGACGATCTAAAATTCGCTGCAGCAAATTTACCGGAAGTTGCTTATCCGGCTCAGGCTGTTGCCAATCATGGTAGGGTTACCAGGTATGCTGCTGAAGCGCTGATAGGCCGTGTATTCTTGTTCTATACGGGTTACTATGCAAAGGCAGATTTAGTTGGTCTTGTATCTAAACCAGAAGCCCTTGCATATCTTGAAGATGTAATTACTAAAGGTGGATACGGTTTAATTGAAAATTTTGCAAACCTATGGCCTGCTGCATCATTAACATCATATGCAGGTGAGGATAATAAAGAAACCATTTTTGCAATAAAATATACTTATACAAGTGATTATGAAGGAAATACCGACGGTAACCACTGGATGGTAATGACAGGTATTCGTGAGCAGGCACTTTACCCGTATGGAAACGGATGGGGTGCTGAAACAGTAAACCCTAAACTGTGGAATGCATACTTGCCTACCGATACGAGAAGAGCAGGCTCTATCATTTCAATTGTAGACGAAAATTTGCCCTTCACCAATCAAAAAGGCCAAAGAGAATATACTGGTTACTATGTAAAGAAATATAGCCCAATGATCGGTTTAGACGGCAAGCCTCTGCCAGAATCACATGGTAATACCAGCTTCCAGATTGGCCAGTTCCAGGATTATGTATCTATCCGTTATGCTGACGTATTGTTGATGGCGGCAGAGCTGGGAAGTGGAAATGCGCAAACCTATTTTGATGCTGTTAGGCAACGTGCATATAAGGGTGCATTTACTCCGCTGGCGATAAGTCAGGCTAATATCATTAGAGAGCGCAGACTGGAATTTGCTTTTGAAGGAATACGCTATTATGATTTACTACGTCAGGGAATAGATAAAGCAGCTCAGGAAATTGCCGAAACTTCAACGGTATTAAATGGTGGTGTAAGTGCAGAGAAAAAAATATCTGCTGCAAATATCATTGCTACAAAAGGTTTGCAGCAAATACCATATACCCAGATCGGTCTTTCTAATGGAACGTTAAAACAAAATGCAGGTTGGTAACAGATCATCCATTTTAATCATTAAAGAAATGAAACTAAATATAAAAATATTTGCAGTGCTGATGATGCCTTTGCTGTTCAGTGCGTGTAAAAAAAATGAGCACAGTATTGACAGGACGCTCGATAAATCAGAAATTCAGTACACTGTGACCCAGGATTTACAGGCAGATGCCGGTGGAAATACCGTAATTCTTAAAAACGCTACACCCGGAACTATATCCATGTGGGATTATGGAACAGGAACCTCCAGAAGGATGATAGACACAGTTAAATTTGCCTTTAAGGGAGATTATGTGATTAAATTTTCTGTACTCAGCGGAGGATTAGAAGTGAAGATGGATTCTGTAGTCGTAAAAGTAACACAAGATAATTTGAACTACGTGAACGACCCTCTTTGGATAGCGCTTTCTGGTGGTGTGGGTAATGAGAAAGAATGGGTGTTGGATACGGAAGGGGTTTATTTTGCAGGACCTTTTGCATTTTATGGAGTAAATATTGGTTGGCTTAAAGACGGCGGCCCATGGGGTGCCAATACCACAGGATGCTATGGTGCTGATTGTTGGAATTGGGGACCGGGACTTAATGATATTTATCCAAATATGATGGCTAAAGGTGATTATGGGGTAATGACGTTTGGATTGAAAGGAACTGCTTCTTTTAAAGCAGTGAAACCGATGGAAAATGGAATTACACAAAACGGCACTTATTTTTTAAATGTGAACTCGAAAATATTGACCATTAATGGAGGGTCAATTCTTAGAGGATACAAACCTGCAAAGAATGGAATTACGGGAATAAGTAACTGGACAACCTATAAGATTTTATCTCTTGATGAAAATACGCTTCAACTGGGTGTAATCAGGGATAAGGATGTTGATGGCGAAGGACCTGCTATGCTCTCTTTCAACTTTATAACAAAGAACTTTGCTTCTTCACAATAAGCGAAAGTAAAGTCATTTGGTTTGGTGCAATCAAATGTTGAAAAGGATGAATGGCTTTTTTATTATATCCTTTAATTAAATCCGCTCGGGCTTCATTTTGATTCAGGTGAAGTCTGGGCATTTATTAAACATATTTTCTTATCTTGGAGGTAAAAACTCAATTTTATGAAAAAGTTATTTGTATTAACATTAATTGCTGGTTTGTTTACCACGCTGACCAGCTCTGCTCAGGATGACAAGTCCAAAAGAGTTAGCCCACCAGCTATAGCAAAAGAAACGCTTGCATCTGGAGCTGTGGTAACCATTGACTACAGTCAGCCTTCGGTTAAAGGCCGTAAAATAGGCGCCGATATTGCTCCTTATGGAAAGGTATGGCGTACCGGAGCAAATGAAGCAACTGTATTTGAAACAAGCAAAGATGTAAAGGTAGAAGGTAAAGCCCTTGCTGCAGGTAAATATGGTTTGTATACAATTCCAGGAGAAAAAGAATGGACAATTATCTTTAACAAAACCTGGAAACAATGGGGTACTGATTACACTGAGGCAGATGACGCAATTCGTGTAGCGGTAAAACCTGGTAAAGCTGCTTCTGCAACTGAAAAAATGACTTTTAAGATTGAAAAATCAGGAAAAGTTAGCCTTTTATGGGGTAATGTTGTAGTGCCGTTTACTGTTAAATAGCAGGTAAGTAATTTAAGCTACAGCGGGTATCATCCATATGGATGATACCCGCTGTTTTTATGTACTAATAAACCGCAGTGTCTTTTCAACCACTTGCTGCAAATGCTCAGGTAAGCTTGCCGATGCATACGGATGCGATGCCCCATAAACATGATTGGCTCCCTCAATCTTTAGTATTCTTGCGTTAAGCTGGTTTTGTGCCAGCTCTTGTGCAACACTAAACTTTACGTTTACATCATCATCGCCATGCAGAATTAACCAGGGTATGTCTATCTTTCTTGCAGCTTTAACGATGTTTAGCGCTTCTTTGTGCTCATTAAAGTCTGCTAATAAAGTGCTGTTTAGTGGCATTTTTTCTTTAGTCCGTGCATTTTCTACATATATTTTGCCTGTTTTGGTCCATTCTTCTTCCTGCTCTTTTTTCCAAAGGCTCGAGAAATCTGAAATAGACGACCAGGTAATCAGTTTATCAATCCTTTCATCATTAGCCGCTTTTATAATGGATAGCCCGCCACCCCGACTATGTCCGATAAGGTAAATAGGGAAAGATGGGTAGGTTGTTGAAACATAGTTAACCACCTGGTCAACATCAAAAAGTTCCTTGCTAAATGTGTTATCAGCAAAGGCTTCCATGTCGGTTACATCATTAAAATTTTGCGCTGTTACGCCGCCATGACTAAGGTTAAACTTCACATACCGGTAGCCATTTTTAGCAAACCATTGGGCAATTAGGTTGTGAGCACCCCAATCTTTGAAGCCTTTAAAGCCGTGAACAAATATTATGGTACCAATGTTTGTGTTCTTATCGTCATATGTCGTGTCGCCAAATATGTTTTTTTCATCCGCTCCTTTTATTGTAAATTGCTCCTTTTGTATCATATATGTCTGCATTTATGGTGTTTAGCCAATATAACAATTTTTATATCGGGATGTTTAAATGAATCTATTTATTTAAAATCTTTCTAAATAACTCTTAATTACAGCATAATGACAGTGGAACAAGGGCGTCTTATTACTTTTGTTTCGCTAAAAATAAACAGGATAATAGATTTTGGAATATTTAAAGATCATTGCTTTTACGCATAAACAGATTGACCTCAAATCTTTAGGTAAATTGGTGATATGTGAGCAGACGCTGGACGACAGATTGAGAAACATTCAATCTGAGTTAGGAGTTAAAGAAATATTCTACGTAGGAACGTGCAATCGTGTTGAATTCGTATTCACATCCTCAGAAAAAGTCGACAGAGATTTTATCAGTCGTTTTCTTACTGTGTTAGATATGGGACTACCTGATCAATACATGGATAAGTTCATAGAAAATGTTTCTGTTTATGAAGAGGCCGAGGCGTTTAATCACCTGCTTCGTACATCCTGTTCCTTAGAAAGTCTGGTAGTTGGAGAGAAGGAAATTCTTGCCCAGATCCGGAAGGCTTATGAAGCTTGCAGGGTTGCAGGATTTACAGGCGATTATATGCGGATGATCATGAACCGTGTGGTAAAAACAGCTAAAGAAGTTTACACACATACCAACATCTCCAAGAACCCCGTCTCCATTGTTTCTCTTGCCTATCGTAAACTTCGTGACCTAAAAATGTGTGGCAATGTAAAATTGCTCATCATCGGAGCAGGAGAAACCAACAAAAACATCGCTCAATATCTTAAAAAACATAAATACTCTAACTTTTCTGTATTCAACAGAACTTTAGAACATGCAGAAGCGCTGGCCAAAGATTTAAATGGCACTGCATATCCACTTTCAGAACTAGAAAATTACGATCAGGGATTTGATGTAATTATTACCTGTACCGGTGCTACAGAACCTATTATTACTGAAGCCATCTATAAGAAATTATTAAGGTAATTGTAGATCTTGCCATCCCTAACGACACTGCTCCTGAAGTAGTGAAAAACTTCCCGATACATTTCATAGAGGTAGAATCTTTAAAAGAAGTTGCCCGCAAAAATATACAAGAACGCTATGATGAACTGGTTAACGCAGAACACATCATCGAAGAGAACATCAAAGATTTTGAATTGGTATTACGCCAGCGTGAAATTGAGATAGCCATGAGTGGCGTTCCTCAGAAAATCAAGGAAATTAAGCATACTGCTATCAATGGTATCTTTGCCGAAGAGATCAATAACCTGGATGAAAACTCCAGATTGGTACTGGAACGCGTGATGGATTATATGGAAAAAAAATACATCAGCGTACCAATGGTAATGGCAAAAGAGATATTGGTAAAGAATAGCTAAATTTGCCAAAAAATTAGCATCAACGTGAAAAGACTTACTATCGGTACAAGAGGCAGCGACCTGGCTTTATGGCAAGCCAACTTCATTAAAGATAAACTTGCAGGAATTGGCGTTGAGGCAGATTTGAAAATCATCAAAACGCAGGGCGACAAGATTCTAAACTTAAGATTAGATAAACTGGAAGGCAAAGGGTTCTTTACTAAAGAGCTTGAAGAAGAACTTTTAGGTGGAACCATCGATATAGCAGTACACTCTCATAAAGATTTACCTACAGTACACCCCGCAGGATTAACAATTGCAGCGGTTACTGAACGCGAAGATCCGGCAGAGCTTCTTTTAATTTTAAAAGATTGTGTAGACATTACCCAAAAATTATCGCTTAAAACAGGTGCAATGGTGGGGACATCGTCTAACAGACGTAAAGCGCAGATATTGGCATTACGTCCTGATTTAAATATTGAAGATTTAAGAGGGAACGTACCGACCAGGATCCAAAAATTAAGAGATGAAGATTACGACGCGATTCTGCTGGCTAAAGCTGGCGTGAACCGTTTAAAAATTGACCTTTCGGAGTTCCATGTAGAAGTAGTTGATACTACAGAACTGGTTCCGGCTCCTGCACAAGGCGCTTTGGCTATTCAGATCAGAGAAAACGATACCGAACTATTTGAACTACTTCAAAAAATACACGATCCGGAAACTGCAGAGGAAATTGCAATTGAACGAAAAGTATTAAACCTGTTTGAAGGTGGCTGTCACATGCCACTAGGCTGTTACTGCAAAAAAGAAGATGGTTTATATGAGGTTTGGACTTCTAAAGCAGAAACCGAAGAAGATTTCCCTGATCGCTTATTTTATAGAGTAGAAAACCTTGATGGTTTAGCTGAAAAGATTGTGAGCAGATTTGCCGCGGATAGGAAATTCCCATCAAGAGTATTTATTTCAAGAGAAGTTGGGGAGCATAACTATTTTAGAAAAGCTTTAGCAAAACACAATATAGAAATTGACGCGAGATCACTGATCCGTACTTTCCCTATTGTAACGGTATTGGATCAATATCATTTCAGACATGTAGACTGGATCTTTTTTAGCAGCAGAAATGCGGTAGATTATTTCTTTAATCTAAAACCTGTACTGCCTAAGCACGTTAAATTTGGCGTTGCTGGCAGAGGTTCTGAAGATTCGTTAAGAAGAGCTGGTTATCTGGCTGATTACGAAGGAGAAGGTGGTGATATTGAGGAAGTAGCTGAACTTTTTGCTAAAGAAGTTACCGGAAAAACGGTATTGTTTCCACGAGCACAAGATTCTTTATTGACCATTCAAAAAGCTTTAACAGCAGATACAAAAGTAATAGACTTACCTATTTACGAGACTGTATTTGAAGATGATATAGATCAGACTTACGCTGATGTGCTGATTTTTACCAGCCCATCTAACGTTGATGCCTATTTTGTGGAGAACTTATTAGATCCCGGACAACAGATTATTGCTATTGGTAATTCAACAGCGAAAAAATTTGATGAGATGGGTATAAAATATACCTTACCTTACTCGCCGGATGAGATCGGATTGGCTGAGGCTGTGTTTGGAATAGAAATAAAATAAAGGAAGTTAAATAGAGGTTGATATGTTACACCGTCCACGTAGATTGAGGAAAAACCCTGTAGTTAGGGAAATGGTAGCCGAAACAAGGTTGTCGAAAGATATGTTCATTTATCCGTACTTTATTGTACCGGGTAAAAATGTTGTTCATGCTTTAGACGCAATGCCGGGAATCAACCATTACTCTGAAGACACATTGGTTAAAGATGTTGAAAAGGGACTTAAATTAGGTGTAAACAAAATCATGTTGTTTGGTGTAGGAGATGAAAAAAGTGAGGATGCCCATTCAGCATATCATGATCATTCTTTAGTACCTTCGGCAGTTCGTTTGCTTAAGAAAAACTTTGGCGACGATTTATACATAGTTACGGATGTTTGTGTTTGTTCTTATACTACACATGGACATTGCGGCATACTAGAAAATGACTATGTACAAAATGATGCAACCGTTGAAGTAATTGCCAAAATGGGACTTACCCATGCACAGGCAGGTGCTGATATGCTTGCCCCTTCAGATATGATGGATGGCAGGGTTGGTGCAATGCGAAGTGTACTTGATGGTGCAGGTTTTGTAAATACGGCAATCATGTCGCATGCTACAAAATTTGCTTCAGCATATTACGGGCCTTTTAGAGAGGCTGCTGATTGCGCGCCAAGTAAGGGAGATAGAAAAGCTTATCAAATGGATTTTAGAAATGGCAATGAAGCTTTAAGAGAAGCATTGCTTGATGAAAGTGAGGGGGCAGATGTATTAATGGTTAAGCCCGCTTTGGCTTACCTTGATGTAATGCATAACTTAAAACAGCACACAGATTTGCCAATAGCCTGCTATAATGTATCAGGAGAGTACTCTATGGTAAAAGCAGCTGCAGAAAAAGGCTGGATAGATGAACAAAAAGTAGTGATGGAGACCATGCATGCATTTGCACGCGCAGGGGCAAGCATTATAACAACTTACCATATAAGAGATATAGTAGAAAAGAATTGGATGTAATATGTTAGAATCTTTAAAAAAAATGTTTTCGGGAAATGAAGGTGATATGCCTGTAAATACAGGAGGTAAACCGGATATTTCCAGAGAGAAATCGGCAGAGCTGTACGAGAAGGCTAAAAACTATTTTCCTGGAGGCGTAAATTCTCCGGTTAGGGCTTTTAAATCGGTTTACGGAACACCATTGTTTATTCAAAAGGGCGATGGATGCTTTGTATGGGATGCTGATGGAAATCAATTTATAGATTTTTGCGGTAGCTGGGGTCCATTAATTCTTGGCCATAACAATGCTAAAGTTCGTGAAAAGGTTACAGAAGTAATGCAAAACGGGATGAGCTTTGGCGCACCTACTGCATTAGAAAACGAGCTTGCAGAACTGATTATTAAAAACAATAAACTTGTAGAAAAGATACGTTTTACCAGTTCTGGTACCGAGGCAGTAATGTCGGCCATCAGATTGGCGCGTGGCTATACAGGTCGTGATAAGATCATCAAATTTGAAGGCTGCTATCATGGACACAGCGATTCACTATTGGTAAAAGCAGGTTCAGGTCTGGTTACCTTTGGCGAAACTTCTTCTGCCGGCGTTCCAAAATCATTTGCTCAGGAAACCATCGTAATCCCTTTGAATGATACCGAAGCTTTGAAAAAAGCATTCGAACAATTTAAAGATGAAGTAGCCGCCGTCATTATTGAGGGAATTCCTGCTAACAACGGATTGCTGATGCAGGATGCAGAATATATTCAGTTTTTACAGCATATCTGTAAAGAGAACAAAGCACTCTTAATATTTGATGAAGTAATCACCGGATTCAGATTGGGATTCGAAGGTGCTGCAGGACATTATGGCATAAAGCCTGACATAGTTACCTATGGTAAAATTATCGGTGGTGGTTTGCCTGTAGGAATGTATGGCGCATCGGCCGAAATCATGTCTCATATTTCTCCTGATGGGGGTGTTTATCAGGCAGGAACCTTATCTGGAAATCCCGTAGCCATGGCTGCAGGTATTGCCCAGTTGACGGAGCTACTACGTTCTGGTTTTTATAAAGATTTAAACAATAAAGCTTCTGAGTTTGCCGAGAGCATACAGCGTTTTGCAACTGCAAGAAACTACAAATTAAAAGTATTCCATGTAGGGTCTATTTTCTGGCTGGCTTTTACGGACAAAGATAAAATTCAATGTGCCGAGGATATTGATCCGGCAAGCATGGAGAAATTTAAAGTAATGCACAGAGAGTTGTTAAACAGGGGTATTTACCTTGGCCCGTCGGGCTATGAGGTAGGTTTTGTTTCTGCTGCGCATACTAAAATAGAGCTTGAAAAAGCAAAGAGAGCTATATTTGATAGCCTTGATGTTGTTTTCAGGAATAAGTAAATTTTGGGTATATTTATAATATAAACTACTAACTGTCTTGAAGAAATCAATCGTTATATTTTATTTCCTGCTGTTGTACTCTTTAGTGCAATTAATTTCCTGGGGCACGCTTGTAGTTAAATTACAACCGTCCAGGATGGCTATGGTAATGGGCGAGGGATCTGTATTTCTGTTCTTATTGTGTATTGGAGCGTATTTTTTGCATCAATCTATTAAAAAAGAAGACAGGCTAAGAGAGCAGCAGCAGAACTTTTTACTCTCGGTAACACATGAGTTAAAATCGCCTTTGGCGGCTATAAAATTATCTATACAAACCATCGTTAAACGTGACCTGGATAAAGCGAGACAAACTTCTTTACTGAATAATTCATTAAAGGATATTGAACGTTTAGATGATTTGGTTGAAAACATGTTGTTGGCTACCAAGATCGAAAACAGGTCTTATTCGTTCCCTAAAGAAGAATTTGATCTTTCGGAAATGGTTTCAAGAATCACTGATAGGTTGCAGATCCATTCGTGTGGTTGTGAACAGCTGATAAATCCAAAAATACAGCCCGGGGTTAAGGTAGTGGGCGATCAGTTTGCGCTGTCGTCTGTGGTAACTAACCTGGTTGAAAATGCAGTTAAATATTCTGGACCTTGTGCAGAGGTTGGTGTGGAATTGACAAATAAAGATGGGCATCCTTTTTTAAGGGTAACTGACAAAGGGCCAGGTATCCCTGACGCTGAAAAGATGCTTATTTTTGATAAATTCTATCGTGTAGGTGACGAAAATGTCAGAAAATCAAAAGGAACAGGTTTAGGCCTGTTTATTGTTAAAGAAGTTCTACAAAGCCATGACGCTGATATCAGCGTTAAAGATAACGCACCACAGGGTGCAATTTTTGAAATAACATTTAGTTGATTATGCCACAGAAATTAAGAATATTACTGGTTGAGGATGAAGACCACTTATTAGATGCAATAAAATTAAACCTTGAACTTGAAGGTTATAAAGTTCATGCGGTAAAAGACGGTAAAACTGCTTTAAAGGTTTTTAAAGAAGAGCGTTTTAACCTGATTATTTTAGACGTGATGCTTCCTGAAATGGATGGTTTCCAGGTTTGTGAAACAATTCGTTTGGAAAACACTGAAGTTCCTATCCTTTTCCTAACGGCCAAAAATACAAGCGAAGACCGTGTTATGGGTCTGAAAAAAGGTGCTGACGATTATTTGGTTAAACCATTTAATTTGGAAGAGCTGATCTTAAGAGTAGGTATTTTGGTTAAACGCAGCATGAAAGCTGATGATCTGAAAGAACTTAACTCTTATAAAATAGGAGATAAGACCATCTATTTTAACTCTTTTGAATTAAAACAGGATGATGGCCTTATTGTTCCTTTAACAAAAAAAGAAACCATGCTGTTAAAATTACTGATTGAGCGTAAAAACGAAGCAGTATCGCGTGAGCAGATTTTAGAAACAGTTTGGAATTACGATGTTTATCCATCAACACGTACTATCGATAACTTTATATTAACCTTCCGTAAGTATTTTGAGCCAGATCAGAAAAACCCGGTTTATTTTCACTCTATCAGAGGGGTAGGTTATAAATTTACTGATATTCATTAATGTACAATACCAAAGGCAGGTATGCACTGATGGCAATTTTTATGATTGCCGCTTTAGCATGCCTTTTTTATGATCAGTATCAGCTTGCCGCATTGGCAGGCCTTTTCTTTGCCTTTGTACTTTGGAGTCATTTTAAACACAGTTCTGTGCTTCTTGCCTCCAAATATTTTAAGAATGGCGAATATGAAAAAGCAGAACGCATATTGGCTGAAGTGCCAAATCCGGATAGACTTGCAAGAAACCGAAGGGGGTATTACGAGTTTATGCGTGCTAATATTGCCCTGAAGAAAGAAGAATATGATGTTGCAGAACATCATTTTCAGATCGCAAGTCGTTTCCCGTTGGGTGGAAAAAATGATAAAGCTTTTGTATTGATCCATCTTGCCAATCTTGCGCTTAGAAAGAAAGATGGTGAGCGGAGCAGGGCCTATATCGCGAAAGCAAAAGAATTGGCCAGTACCCCAAAAGCAAAAGATATAATTAACAAGATTGAGATAGAAGCGAACAACTTATAAACAAAATAGATTTACATGAACACGTTATTTTTAGATGCAGCATTTTCAAAGCAAACAGAACGCCCACCAGTTTGGATGATGCGTCAGGCTGGCCGTTTTATGCCTGAATACTGGGAGATCAAAAATAAGTACTCCTTCCTTGAAATGTGCAAAACACCTGAAATTGCTGCTGATGTAACTATGTTACCGGTTAATTTACTGGGTATCGATGCTGCTATTTTATTCTCGGATATTTTGGTAACAGGCGAGGCAATGGGCGGAGATTTAAGCTTTACCCAGGGTGTTGGACCAAAGTTTGCCAACCCAGTACGTACATTAAAAGATGTAGATGCACTTGAGGTTGATGTTTTAGACCGTTTGCAATACGTAGCAGATGCTATTAAAGTTATACAACAACGTTTAAACGGAAGCATTCCTTTAATTGGTTTTGCCGGTGCTCCTTTTACTGTTATGAGCTACCTTGTTGAGGGTGGTTCATCAAAAGATTTTAAAACAACCAAGCTATTGATTCACAATCAACCAGAGGTTGCACACAAACTATTGGCTAAAATAGCAAAAGTTACTGCCGATTATTTGAACCTTCAAATTGCTGCAGGTGTGAATGCCATCCAGATTTTTGATAGCTGGGCACAGGCGTTGTCCTGGAACGATTACCAGGAATTCTCTCATCGTTATATTCAGGAGATCATTGCGAACTTAAACAGAAAAGACATTCCCGTAATTTCATTTTGTAAAGGAAGTTCTGTATTTGCGCCTATTATGGCTGAGGCCAAACCAGATGTAGTTTCGGTAGACTGGAACGCGGATTTGTTAAATATCAAAAAAAGTTTGCCAGCTGGTATTGCAGTTCAGGGTAACCTGGATCCGCATATACTGTATGCAGATAAACCCGTTATTAAGAGAGAGATTCTTCGCTTGTTTGAGCGTATGCGTGGAGAGAATGGATTTATCTTTAATCTTGGCCACGGTATTATGCCTGATATTCCGTTCGACAACGTAAAATATGCGATTGAAGTAATCAAAGACTTTAAATACTAATCTAAAAATGGAGAAGTACTATTATTACATTCTGTCTGTTCACATCATCTTTGTTGTAAGCTGGATGGCAGGATTGTTTTATAGTGTTCGTCTGTTTATTTATCATACTGAAGCCGAAGACAGGCCCGAAATCGAGCGTAATATCCTGCAAAAGGAATACGAAAGGATAGAAGCCAAACTTTGGAATATCATTACTACACCTGCAATGGTACTCACTGTACTTGCAGGTGCAGGAATGGTTTGCATACACCCCGGTTTATTGCAAACGCCCTGGTTTCATGTAAAACTTGGCTTTGTAGCAGCCCTGCTGGTTTATCATTTTATTTGCCAGAATATAATGAAGCAGCTGAAACAAGGTACATGCAAAATAAGCTCGTTTAACCTTAGGTTGTGGAACGAGGTAGCAACAATCCTACTTGTAGCTATTGTGTTTACAGTCGTGCTAAAAAGCGCCGTGAACTGGATTTATGGCCTCGTTGGGCTCGTCATATTTTCAGTAGTAATTATGCTTGCCGTAAAATGGTACAAACATTACCGCAAAAAGCACGATTGCTAACCCCCTTTAATTTTTTTTATTACTGCGTGCAACCTTTTCTATAGTTGCTTCATCTACTATATACCAAACACACAAATGAAATTGACGCAATATAGTATAAATGAATTATTAGAAGGATGCAAAGCAGGCAACCGGAAGATGCAGGAGGCCCTGTACAGGCAAACTGCGCCCAAGATGCTTGTAGTTTGTATGCGTTATGCAAAAGATAAGATGGAGGCAGAAGACGTATTGCAAATGGGTTATATTAAAATTTTTCAGAAAATAAATGAATACCGGGGAGATGGGGCTTTTGAAGGATGGATTAGAAAAGTTATGGTAAATACAGCAATTGAAAGTTACCGTAAAAATTTAAGGACTATGAATGTTGTTCCAATTGAGGATGCTTATGATCAGCCATCAACAGGCTTTGATTTTAGCCGATTGGGAATGCAGGATTTATTAAAAGTGATTCAAAAGTTAGCCGATGGCTATAGAGTGGTGTTTAACATGTACATCATAGAAGGATATTCTCATAAAGAAATTGCTGAAACATTGGGCATTTCTGAAGGAGCAAGCAAATCGCAATTGTCTAGAGCAAGGGCGATATTAAAAGAAGAAATTATAAAAATGGAGGGCATAAATTATGCAACACATGCAGGATAAAGCGTTTGATCAGTTGTTGAGAGATAAGTTTGAGGAGGCGGAAATGCAACCTTCAGCAGACCTGTGGAACGGTATTTCGGAGCAACTGTCGCCCAAACCTAAACGTAGTTTACCGGTTTACTGGATGGCAGCAGCAGTTGCTGTAATTGCGGTAACTATAGGTTTATTGATGCCGATGCAAAAAACAGAAAAGATCAGGTTGCAGGCACCCGAGGTGGCAAGCAACGATGTTTCTCCGGTTCCGGCAGTTACTGTTGTTAAAACTCCGGTACAAGTAAGCAATGTTAGCTCAGCGGTTACAGACAAGGTTGAAAGTACTCCGCTAATTATTGCACCACGCATAAAATTAAGCAACAGAGAAAAAGAATTGGCCGCTTTGCAACCAAAAGCAACAAGCGATCGTCCTGTTATTAAGCAACCGGAAGTTGTTAGCACGTTAGCTAAAGTTGAACCAAAAGAAGAAGCTCCCAAAGAAGAAGTGATGATCGCAAAAGCAGACCCTTCAGAATATACAGACGCTGCTCTTGAGCCTGAACATCAAGAGAATAAGGGGATTAGGAATGTAGGAGATCTGGTGAATTTTGTAGTTAACAAAGTAGATAAGAGAGAAAAGAAATTTATACAGTTTGATACCAATGACGATAATTCATCTTTAGTGTCCATTAACATAGGTTTCATAAAGTTTAATAAAAAGTCAGATAAATAGAATTAGGAAACACACAAACCAATACATACAATGAAACGTCTATTATTAACAGCACTTATCGTAAGCGGACTTACCGGTGCTATAGCTCAAACTGCCAGTGCACAACAAGATACTACCGTAACCAAAGAACGTAAAATGAAAAAGTTCGATATGGACCTTGGCGTTGGTATCACCATCGGCAAAAAGGACTCTACTGGGAAAACCAATATGTCTAAGGGCCGCTTTATTGGCGGAATAACCATAACCAGAGTGGACCTTGGGTTTTCAAGATTAATAGATAATGGAAGCTTTACCTTATCTCCTGAAAATGACTTCCTGGATTACAGAGGTGGTAAAACAAGTACATTCTCTTTCGATATCATCCAGTTTGGCTATCGTTTCAATTCAAACTTTAAGATCTATCTGGCAGGTGGTTTCGACTGGACGCACATCAGGTTGAACAAAGATATCACCATGCAGAAAAATGCAAGTGAGCTTACTTATGTTCAGGAAGATATTCATTTCTCTAAAAATCGTTTCTCTAGCAGCTATGTACACATTCCTTTCAATTTTGAATTACGCACTAAAGAAAACGATCATGGCAACCGATTTTACTTTGTATTCGGGCCAGAAGTCGGGTTCCTTTTAAATGGAAAAGTAAAACAAATCAGTAACGAAAGAGGAAAAGTAAAAGTTAGTGATGATTACAACTTTCAATCCTTCCGTTATGGCGGTACAGTTAGGTTAGGTTATGGCGCTTTCGGTGTATTTGCTAAATACTCTGCTAGTGACATGTTTGCAAGCGCAGCTCAAAAGGGATTAAAAAATATGGCATTCGGCGTTACGCTTGGCTTAAATTAAAACACACAACACACACAAATAAAACCAATCCCGCGGTATATACTGCGGGATTTTTTTGTTTACTGACCAACACTTTTATATTATCTTTGAATTGTGGAAGAACAGATCATTAGCGTAAAAAACCTGACCAAGCAATATCAGACTGAACAGGCTTCTGGAGTTAAAAATATTAGCTTTGATATTAAAAAGGGAAATATTGTAGCCATTATTGGAGAAAGCGGTAGCGGGAAATCGACATTGCTGAAATGTATCTATGGCTTACTAAAGGTAGATAGTGGTGAAGTGCTTTTTGAAGGGAAAAGAATCCTCGGCCCCGATGAGCAACTGATACCAGGTCACAAGCAAATGAAAATGGTTACCCAGGATTTCTCCCTTAATATCTACGCCAAGGTGTATGATAATATTGCTTCCATGCTGTCGAACACAAACGTGCAATCCAAGCACGATAAAACGATGGCCATGATGGCGCATTTGCACATCATGCATCTTAAAGAAAAGAAAATTACTGAACTGAGTGGGGGAGAGCAGCAACGTGTTGCAATAGCGAAAGCATTGGTAAGCGATACCTCAGTTTTATTGCTGGATGAACCATTCAGTCAGGTAGACGCATTATTGAAAAACCAGTTGCGTGCTGATATCAAACGAATTGCTGCTGATACGGGAGTTACCGTTATCATGGTTTCTCATGATCCTGCCGACGGTTTGTTTTTGTCAGATGAACTATTGATTCTGAAAGAGGGTCAGCTTTTACAAACAGGAAAACCGTCACACATCTATCATCATCCGGATCACATATATACTGCCCAAATATTGGGTAATGCCGTAGTTTTAAATGCAGATGATGCCTTGAAACTTGGGATTGATGCAACAAAAGAACACGTAGTTTTTTATCCGGAATGGGTTGAGCTAAAAAGCTCATGGAACAGCAGGCGCTTTGAGGTGAAGGATGTTTATTATAAAGGTTTCTATGAAGAGCTGCTTTTGGAGAGAAACGGAGTTAAAATACGAGCAATTCAATTGAATAGGGGAGAACATAAAAAAAATGACCATGTTCAAGCGAACATTGGTCATTTTTTAGAATTCGGCATCTAGAACCCTATAATTTTGTTTCTTTCCTTGTTGTTAATTTTTCTAATTTTATGAAGTTTAGATAATAACTTATAAATTTTTATATGAAGTTAATTAGCGGCCTATTGTTTCTTGCTTTTATTCTTCTTATAAACTCAGTAAGTGCTCAAACTTCACCATTATGTGTAAACGGCGTTGTTAATTTAAAATCCTACCGTCCGGAAAAGGATCCTCCGATAAAATTATCAGGTGAGTGGCTTTTTGCCTGGAAGAAGCTTGCGAGTGAGGCGGAATTGAAAACTGCAGAAAAATACACAACAGTTCCGGGAAATTGGACACCATTTAATTCCGATGCAAATTTTTTTAACAAGAGTTTTGGTTACGCAACTTATGGCCTTACCATATTGCTACCAAAAGCTGGTGAAAACTGGGCACTTTTGCTACCCCCATTACCCTCAGCATATAAGCTGTTTGTAGATGGAAAACTTGTAGCAACGATGGGGGAAGTGGACACCAGTTCCAATATGATTCCCAAAAGCGTTTCAAAACTTGTGTATTTTACTGCAAAATCAGATAAAGTCTTTTTGCTGCTTCAGTTATCCAATTACCATTTTTCATCTGGCGGAATGTGGTCGTCAATAACTATCGGCAGCCCAGAGAAGATAACAGAGATCAGTGATAAATCTTTTATTGCAGATGCATTTTTGGTGGGAAGTTTACTTATTATGGGGATTTACCATCTTGCTATATTTGCAATGCGCCGAAAAGAAAAGGCTGCACTTTTTTTTGCCATATTATGCCTGGCACTAGCATTGAGAGCCTGCTTTTCGATGACACCACTCCTGTTTTATTTTTTACCAGGATTTAGCTATTCACTCGGGCTCAAGATTTTGTATACTCTTTTTCCGGTCTGTTTATTGGGCTTTGTTTACTTTTTAACCTCTACAGAACTTGTACGCTTCCCACTCTTTATGAAACGCATATTCCTGATTATTGGATTAGCATATACCTGTTTGGTATGGCTTAGCCCAAACCAAGTATATGGAAATCTGTTAATCGTTGTGATTATCATGGCGGCGTGGATGGGTTGCTTTACAGTTTACTTTCTTACCAAACACCTACGAGATCATCCTCTGAATAATACCCTGCTATTAATTGGCATTTTAGCCTGTTTTATCGGCCTGCTTAATGATTCTTTATATGAGGCTAAGCTCATTAATACCGGCTTCCTGCTACCATTTGCTTTTTTGGTTTTGCTTTTACTCCAGGCAATCGTTCTTGCACTTCGTTTTACAGGGGCACTTACCCACTCAGAGCGCTTGGCTACAGAACTTGCTAAATCCAATATCGCTTATGAACAAATGGTACTTGGTCGTCGTGAAGCAGAGGAACGGATTGAAATTGAATCCTTAAAGTCAAAGTTTTTTTCCAACATTACCCATGAATTTAAGACCCCATTATCACTTATAACCGCTCCTACTGAATATCTCCTCAGACTTAGTACCAATGGCAAAGAGAAGAATTTATTGAACACTGTTTACAGAAATGCAAGCCATTTACTTAGGCTTATTAACCAAATGATGGATCTATCCAAATCTCAGGCCGGTAAACTGACCAAAACGGAAATGGTAGGTAATATCAAAGAGCTTAGCCATGAGATATTATTTTCATTTCAGCCACTTGCCGACGGTAAACATATCACGCTGAAATTTATTGAAGAGGATATACCGGACAGTTATTGCTTGTTTGATGGAGATAAGCTCGAGAAAATACTGAATAACCTTTTGTCAAATGCAATTAAATTTACTCAGGAGGGGGGCATTGTAACGTTAAAAATAAGTTTTAAGCAATTTGATCATAAGAACTACTTTCAATTGAATCTGTCAGATAACGGCATAGGTATGTCTGATGAAACATTAGTTGATTTATTTAAACCTTTTTATCAAGCATCAGGTACTTCCTTCCTCAATCCAAATGGAACCGGACTTGGATTAGCCTATACTAAAGAGTTGGTTACCTTACTCAACGGTACGATTGAAGTCGAAAGTAAACAGACAATTGGTTCTTCATTTACAGTTACACTTCCGGTTCAATTGATTGAAGAGGTAGAGTTGTCAAACGTATCAGGTAATACAGAAGCAGATACTTTACCAACAACTTCTGAAGATGACCTGTCAACTAACCTTCCCACAATATTGGTTATCGATGATCATTCTGGCCTTGCAGAATATATTGCAAATTTTTTTAGGGAGTATTATGAGGTAAATACCTGTAATAATGGTGAACAGGCCTGGAACATCATTCAGCAGGATTTGCCGGATATAGTGATATCAGATATTATGTTACCGGGAAAAGATGGTTATGAAATAGCAGGGCTAATACGTAATTCCGCATTGACAAGTCATATCGGAATTATCTTACTTTCGGCAAAATCAACTATAGATAGCAGGTTGAAAGGTCTGGACATGGGAGCCAATGATTATTTAACGAAACCTTTCCTGTTGTCCGAACTGAAATTTAGGGTCGACAATCAGATCAAATATCAGCGCACACTTCAGGAATACTACCATAAACATGTATTCGCTACGAATGATTTTAAGGCAGATGAGGCTACCCATCCTTTTTTGATTAAGCTGTATGACATCCTTGATCAATTTCTGGATCATCCTGATTTTTCCATTTCCGATCTGGCCGATAAATTAGCCATGAGTTCAAGAACATTAAATCGCAAATTAAATAGCCTCACAAAAATGGCTTCCAGCGAATTGATTCGGAATTATCGTTTAAAAAAAGCTGCTGCTTTTCTAACTACAGGTTTCTCTGTTTCCGAAGCAGCCTACATGTCGGGCTTTGAAAGCGTGTCATATTTTGGCCAGTGTTTTAAAGAGCAATACCGGATTACACCTTCAGAATTTATTAAACAAACGCGCGCGATAAATTATTAAGTTTTACTGCCTGTCCGTTTTTTGAGAGAAAATGTCCGAATATTAAGGCCGTGAGGGCTCCGCATGTAAAAATTGTCTGATATATTCGAGTCATTGTCCGTTATCTGATAGCCATTTTTTCATCTTCTCCACAACTTTGATATACAGCAAATGAGCTTTTGAAATAGCATGAGAGCTGTTAAACAGAAGCTTGATTAATTAACAATTTAATCTTTAAAATTATGGGACAAGGTGCAATGCTAAGAATTTACAATGGCACTCCAATGAATGTTAGAAAAACTCAGGGAGGACCTGGTTACCAAATGAATGCCTGGGGGCCTCCTGATAATGTAAATGCAAAATCTGCTCAGCAGTTTTACTTTGAATTTAATCAGGGATTTGGCAAGGAGCCAGGAGATGATAAGGCAGAGGTATGGTATAATCTGGATAGTACCTCGTTATCGTGTAAAATTACTGCCTCCGGCAGCAATGATACCGGTATGTTTTATCTCAACTTTCAACTCGGTTGGTCTAACTCAGATATTCATCCATCGTCTTTACCATATTATATATTCTGGCATTCGGGCATGGATAAGTGGAAACTAATAGACCATGATTCACATTCAATTAGTGATAATATCGAAGATGGAGATGATGGCAAATATCAGATGTACGAACTGAAACTAGTACAAATAAGGGCTTTTTGTAAGGACGATCAGGAAGCAATTAATGTAGGTACAGCTTTGGTAGATGATAATCAATCATCGCAGGTATTTCAAAGTTTTATAAATAGAGTTAACAATAATATTAAATAAAATTAAACCTTAAAATTATGCCACTAATAACATTATCAGCTCATAACAATCATACGATTGACGGACCTCATACAGTAACCGTAGCTCCTGGAACACATACGGAAAATAGAAGCACTCAAGTACATGTCTCTTTCATGAAACCAGGCGGTGGCGGCGGCAGTGTTACCTTTCAGATAACCAATAACCATAAAATTTTTGGAAATGGGGGGCAGCCAATTCCACATGGAACCACCAGTGTACATATAATTAATCAGGGGCCGGAAACGATAAACATATCGTGGGTATAGTCCCTCTAATTTCAATCGAAATGGAAAAAGTAAATAACTTTGTGCTCAGACACAAACCAGGCTTAATAAGTAAACACAGGTATATTGATCGCCCGCCAGGAAAAATAGCCAACAGTGGGTCGGACCAAACTTCAGATCCTTTAAATGGCAATTATACCGTGGTGAAATTAGACAGCATAATGGCATCATTCCAGGGAGTAAATAACAACCTGGAACTGATGTCGTTTACTGCACAGCCTTATACAGATAAAACTAACGGATCAGGAGTGGCCATCTCTGATGAAACTTCATTATCAATTGAGGGAGGAAGTAATTTTAAGCAAATGGTTACAATTAGTGCCGATATTGATGGTAATAAAAAGGATGAAATTATAGTAGCGTATTTAAATGATAAGAATGAGTTGTGGTTGGAAGTTATAAAATATGAGGAAGGAGCGAAAACTTCGAACTACGCCGTGTTGTCCAGATTTATAATTGAAGCTGAAATAGGAGATCAGACTACTATATGGGGTAGTTATACAGATGAAGGCGAAATAAAAAAACCTATAATAGCATGGGTTGATAAAAGTAACAAGGTAAAAATATGGACCTGCGACAATATTGCTGATGATACGAAAAGAGAGCCATTCTTATTTGAAGGACCGGAGACCAGTGAAAGTAAAAAAGCAGATATTGCGATTGGTGCTTTTACCGGGCAAAGAAATAACGAAATAGCAATTTTTTATGAAGGTAAAAAAGACAGTAACGGTAATAATCTTTTTGTAAGCGTATATTGTATTGCTAATCAGAAGAGTAAGCTTATAAGCTCAGCAATAGTGGGAGCCACAGATGAAGGTTATTCTCCTTATACACTAAATGTTAAATCAGGAGCTTTTCTTGCTAATACTGTTAGAGATGGGTTGGCTTTGAGTTGGGCAATAAAAGAAACAGATAAAGCCCAGCTGCAGATGTGGGAATGTCATAAATCAAATACTGAAAAAACTAATAACCAATTTGATTTAAAAATGGTAGATGCAGCTAAAGATTTGGCAGTAAAAGGTGGCCTTATCAGAACAGCAGTAGGCGATATAAATGATGATGGTGTAGAAGAACTGGTAGTTGGGAGGGTTGCTAATGAATTGATAGAGGGGCATCTTGTTTTGCAAGTATATAGGTTCGAGAATACGTTAAAGTTAAGTCCTGCTTCAACAGGCCGAATGTATGGTGATAATTCATTCAACTTTATTTCTTTTGATTTTGAGTTGGCAATTGCAGATTTAGAAAATCATAGTTCACCGGGACTCGATAATAATTACATTGGTGCAGGTATTGTTATTGCCGCATTGGGGGCCGAAAAATCTTTAATGCCACAAAATGGTTATGCAAGGGTAAGTTTGGGTGTAATAAAAGTAGATCCGGAACTTAATTTTGCCATCAGATATAAAGAAAAACCAGCAGCAATACCCGGATTGTTTTCTGGTAATATTGCTTACGACAGCAATAAAAATTTAGGAAATTTAAAAATTAAACTCACACATGGCGATTTTAATGGAACCAATATATGTGTAGGGAGCCCGAAACAAAGTACAATTGAAGATGTAAATTCGATTATTGCTATCATTAATTTCCCACCCATACCCTCAGAGTTTCAAAACACCGAAGAATTTAATTGTGTCGGTCAAGTTTCATTTAGCGATACCAAAGGGAATTCAACCTCAATGGGGCTTAGTACTCACCGTTCTTATAGTACATCTGACAGTCTTGGCAGTTCTTTAGGAATATCAAGTTTATTCTCCTTTACCAGTTCGATTAATAAAACTCATGGCAAGGATTTTAGTAAATCGACAGATAAAATTGCTGATATAACCACCTCTCTTAATGTAAGCTCAGATAAAGAGGATGTTATACTCCTGAATGTAAATATATTCAATACATGGGAATATCCGGTTTATAAAGATGGGGTACATAAAGGCCATATATTAGTTGTTTTCCCCCAATCAAGTGGCAATATTAAAACATTATCAGGAAAAGACCTGTCATCATTATATAAGCCGGCACATTTAATAGGTAATATTCTATCTTATCCTTCTGCAGACCCTAAAGATTATGATGCTATGAAAGGTAGCTTTTGTAATGCAGTTATCTCTGTGGACAGTCAACCTACTTCTATAAGTGCGAATTGGTCTAATTCGAATAACCAATCAGAACAAAAATCAGTAAATCAATCAACTCACATCAGTAATCAGCAATCCGCAAATGTGTCTTCAGATTTTTTGTGTGGATTCAGTTTAGGTATCAATCACAATTATGACAACACTTATAGTAATAGTGAGTCTTCTAATTACGCTATCAATTTTACAGAATCAACAAATATTGATATGTCTATTACTCCTGCAGGCTTAAATGAAACTATGTATTATACGGTTAAACCTTATGTATACTGGTGTAAAACAGGGAATTATTTAAAGGTTGATTATGCCGTTTTTATACCTAAGGGCAGCACATGGTTTACACAAAAATATAATGAATCTAATCCATGTTTTCATTTGCCCTGGATAACAGATGGGTATAAACTCTTTACCCGTGATATTGAATTTGTTCAAAGTGATAATGATTCAACAACTATATTAGTTACTGTACATAATGACACGTTAAAACCTACCACAAAAATCGAGCTGGCTTTGTATAATAAAGATCCGCATAAGAACGGTACTCAGATTGGGGATATTCAAACCATAAATGGTTTGCCCGCCCGCGGAGCAGGACATTGTATTTTTACAGTAAAAACATCTTTTTTAGAAAGCTTACTGGTGGATGGGTACACCTCGATTTATGCGGTTATTAATCCAAAAACAACGTTGAAGAATTTGAATGATCACAATAAAATTGGTTTTGGCTATTATCCTTCAAATTACCTGTCGGGCGCTATATAGAACATTTATAATTGCATGTTAAAGAAACGTTCGTTGCCAAAATAAGCACGTTTGTGTAAACGTACTATTCCGTCATCAGAAAAGTCTTTAGGTGCATAAGCATTCATTGGATATTTGGTTCCGAGTAAGCCCATTTCCATGAATGTATGGGCCAGGAGTTCGCTGCAGAAAAAAGCATCCGTTGGGGCCGTTTTATTGTAATAACGGCCTTCAACAAAGCGATTAGCCATTTCTTCATCAGATGGAAAACCAGCTTGATTCACAATTGGCATTAACTGCTGTAAAATAGTTCCGATTGCTGTTTCTTTTGGGAGGTATAACGGTTTAAATGCAAATTTCACATCTTCAAAGTCTTTGGCCGTTGCACTAAGACGCTGTTCTAAATCAACTAGCATAGGTCCTGGTTTTGCCTGTCCAGTAATGACATCTGGTAAATTAGTTAGCGAATTTGCTTCCCAAAGGAGCAGATCAGGAGTTTTGCCTGCAAGTCCAATGTCTTCGGCTCTTACAATCATTCCAACGTGAGAAAATGGAGACCATTGAACAGCCTCAATAACAAAGCTGAAGTCATAACGTCCATGAACTAGTAATATGTCACCTGTTTGAAAGTCGTCCTTTATTTCCCGGAAATGCAGGTACCAATTGTTGTCTACAAATAAATCCATGATTAGCTTTATTCAAATGTGTAAAAAAAGCATCACATGTAGTAAAAAAAAATATATAATTTGTTAAAAATTCATTTTATGGAAATAGGCATTGAGAAACTTTATTACCTGATTGAAGGAGCAGCATTAATAGGCAGCGGAGGTGGAGGGAACAAGGCTGCGGCTTACGCTTTAGCCAGTTATATTGTGGAAACAGCACCTTCGGGAGTAGTACAGCTATTGAGTGCTCAAGACCATCTTTTTGATTCCTCTGCCATGGGCTGTATAATTGCCGACATAGGAGCCAATGCCGCTCAGGAGGAGAAACAACATGAGGCAATTGCTACAGCTTTTAACGAGTTGTCACTGCAATTGAAACGCACCATAGGAACTAACCTAACTTTTGTTGTGCCAATCGAAACTGGCCCCGAGAATAGTATAGTGCCGTTTGTGGTAGCCGCGCGTTACGGCGTACCGGTTTTGGATATTGATGGCGCCGGTCGTGCAGTCCCTGTTTTATCTCTTGCAACATTTGGTAAATTACCGCCCTCACCCGCCGTAATAGCAAATGACAAGGGAGATTTTCTTTTGCTCCAAATTGATCAGGTAGCTGACATGGATAGTATGCTTCGCCCTGTAACCGGATCTGCACTATTTGGAAATTCCGGAAGTTTAGCCCTATGGCCATCAAGGATAGATCAATTATTAAATCATAGTATCAAGAATTCATTAAGTTATGCTATGGCTTGTGGAGAACTGATGGATTGCCTAATGAAAGGGCTTCAGATTGATTCTGCATGTTTTCATTTTGTAAATGAAAAGAAAGCTTGTCTAGTAGGACATGGCAAGGTGCAAAGTATACAAAATAAACAAGAAGGGGCCTTTGACTATTCGCTTGCTGCTATCGCCGATGTGCTAACAGGAGGAACAATCAGTGTACTGGCACAAAATGAAAATCTTATATTATACAATTCCAATCAGCAAGGAGCATTATTAACTGCCCCCATAAGCATAACATATCTAAAAACAGATGGCTCTGCAATAACTAATGCCGAAATCAAACAAGGAGATGAAGTGTTTGTACTGGCTATTGATGCCCCGGAGGTTTTAAAAGAACCAGACCGTTTACTTCTTTTTAAAGAGCAACTACAAGAATTCGCTTATTTTGGCAGTTTAAATTATCAGCTACCAGCAGAAGAGGGACTAGCAGATTTACTGACCAGATTAATTCCCAATCCAATTTTAGTAAAATAAATTATATAAAAAATATACGGATCTAATAAGGATCAAATAGGGGGTTGATAGGGAGGTTTCCTTATTTGATTCTTTTGTAATCCTTTGTAAATCTTTGCTTTATACTTAAATTTTGTATATTTAATATTTAACTAAAATAAAACTATTGACAGGGGAACGTATAGAAATGGAATTTTAGGTCCTTTTAACGGAAAAGTTGGAACTGTTGTAGGTTACGAACTGAGGGGCAAGTATGTAATGCGGGATGTAGGCAAAAAAAGAACAGAAAGACCCCCATCCCCAGCCGAATTGGCAAATAGAGAGAAGTTTGCAGATGTTCAGTTTTGGTTGAAGCCGCTTACCGATTTTTTAAGGGTTGGCTTTAAGGATTATGCCCCTAAATTTGAAGGTTTTGTTGCGGCCAAGTCTTACATATCTAAAAATGCAGTTAGGGGTGAATACCCAAGCTTTGTGATTGAGCCCGCATTAGCTTTAGTAAGTTTTGGTAAACTTGATCCGGCTATAACAGCAGGCGCAGTTTCAGAAAGCACTAATACTTTAACTTTTAGCTGGGATGGAGGCAGGTATGTTTATGATGACAGGGCAATGTTTTTAGTGTATGACATAGAAAATGGAGTGGCTGAATTTGATACTTCGGCCACTAAGAGGTTATTTAAGAAAGGGACATTTACACTGACAAAGAATTTTTCCGGCCGGGAGGTTCATGTTTACCTGGCTTTTGTATCAGAAGATCGGAAAAATAGAAGTAACAGTCAATATCTTGGAAAGGTTACCATTCTTTAGTGTGCGATTCAGTAATACATTTTGATGTTATAACTCCTTCAATCTAAAATACATCAGTTTAAAGACAATATCCTTATCTTCACCTGATTTTGTCTGAGATTTTGTTGCATTTTCAAAAGGCACCATTGTTATAAAGTAGTCACCAAGTTTGCCTGCAATTTTATTACCTGAACGGAAGTTGGGATCCTTTTTACTATTTAATTCAACAAATTGAAGTGTTTTACCTGCCTTCTTCGAAAAAAAGGCATTTCTAGGATCAGTTCTTGAGCCAAAATTATATCTGAAAGAGACCCATTTATCGGTAACAAAAAGCGAGTTATTGTCGTACATTATTTTAGCTGATTCCATTTTTTTCCAGTAGTCAAAATGATCTTTTGCCGGTTTAGCAGAATTAATATCGAATCCTATTTTATTTTCTTCGGGAACCTCGATTTGATATACGGGTTTTACCTGATCAATGCCAACGGTATAGATTTTATCGTCAAGTAGCGGGTAATAGTAAACGGAATCCTTGTAGATATCAAACTGATGGGGAAAACCCAGATCCAGCTCTTTAATTAGGCGAGGGAAGAAAAGTTCCTGAGAATGGTAGGTAAGCATTCCATCTCCTTCCTTATAAAGCCTAAGCCTTCTTAAATCCTTATTATTGTTAAGAATCTCACTTACATAGACATCTTTGGTTTTTGCAAATGTTAAACCGAAGTACCTGGAGCCTACAATATCCAGAACACCTGCCGGTTTTCCATCAAGATCATACCTAAAAATTTTGTTTAAGCTCAGATCTAAAAGTTCTATCCGATGGCTGTATTCATCATAAAATATGTCTGTTAAATTCGCATACTCGTCAGGTTTATCACCCAGGTGATTTATCTTGATTTTAGGCTTACCATTTTGATCGAAAAGAAAAATAGTACTTTGCGATCGGTCGGCGATAATGATAAGACTATCTGTTACAAAAAAGTTTGAAATATGTTTAATAGAAAAGTCCTTTTCGGCTTCTAGGGTTACATAATAAACACTATCAGCAATATCCTCAATGAAGGCTTTTTTGTTCTCTGCAGGGTTGATCTTAATCTTCGTTACAGGGAAATCGAATTTCTCTTTCTTTTTCTCCTGTGAGCATGAAATAAGTAGAATTAATAAAGGGAAAAGTAGATAGTACTTCATTGATGAGATATTTGATTTTGAGTAAATATTGAATAATCCGCCACCTGTTTAAGGTGGCGGATTTTAAATTTAGTATTCAGGCCAGCTAGGTACGATATTGGTAACATCATGATAGTTATTATGAGGTCTGTAAGGATTGTATCCTATACCGCATTGAGTTCCCGAATTGTTTGGGAAAAATTCATAATAACCATAGTCGTAACCATACCAGCCTTCAACAACTTTGTAGTAATTGTCATTTTGCCAAACCCATGTACCCGTTCTGTAACTTGTATTGCCTGTGGTTCCGCAATACATAGTACCGTTCGCATCGGTCCATGCAGCATTCGCTGCTCCTGAGTTGTTTGTTACGTCATAATCAAAGAATGCATATTGGAGATTACAAACCAATGTGATCACAACAGCCAGAACTCCTACTATTTTAAGTGTTTTTTTCATGTTTTTTAATTTTAACAAATTATAATTAGGTTAATTTTTAATGATTCGATTGCATTTATAAGACCCCGCAACGGGGTCACCAATGTTGCAACAGAAATAATTCGACCCTGATTAAAGGTGGAATAAGGATGACGAAATCTATGTTAATAAAAGTTAGTTTCATTTGTTAGCCTTGTGTTTCTGGAAGTCATTTCTTTTTTTAAGCAACTCTTTCAGCTCTTGTTTTAGCTTGTCACTGTCATGCCAGATCTTACTATGTTGATGGGCATAAATGCCTATGGAGAGCACATACAAGAAAGTGAGCATAATTGTTAAGTTTTTGTATTTTAAATTGTTTAGGGCCTTATCCACGAAGTAGGCCATAAGGAAAAAGATCCCTATTGAGGCTACGTATACGTACCTGTCGGCAACTATCGCGAATCTGGAAATCGGGATGACATGCAGACAAACCCCAAGATGGACAATGAAAAAACTGATTCCAAAAAAGACCCAATGCTTTTTCCAGAAACCCCAAAACGAAACACATATAATTAATAGCATTGCCGGGTACATCCAGAAACGCATGGGAACTTCTCTGCCTATGGCATTTGGAAACACATATAAGTAGCTTAATTTAACTGGGATTAGACATTTTACAAGGTATTCGGTAACAGAATAGCTGGCAAATATGATGTTCTGGTAAAATGGGTAGCGTGGCGCCTCGGAGAGCAAACCGGCCTTGTCTGCACTTTGAGAAAGTAAGGTAATATATCCAAAAATGAAAGCAATAATAAATAAAGGTAGCTTCTCAAACCATAGCCATTTGCTTCTGAAATCTCTTTTTACCGCATAATCTATTAATAAAAGACAAACCGGAAGAGTAACTGCCTGTTCCTTCCCGGCAAATGACAAAATGAAAAACAAAACGACCAATAAATAATGGCCTATCTTTTTAGAAACGAGGTAGTTTAGGTAAATGTGAATAGCGATTAAATAGAAGAAGCTATAAATGAGAATTTTAGAGGCGGATAACCAGGCGACAGATTCCACAAGAAATGGATGTACTGCCATGATTATGGCGGTAAGAAATGCGATCCGGGTTACAGATTCTGTTTTAAAGCCTTTAGAAAGGTTTAGAAGCTTTTTGATAAAAAGATAAACCAGAATTACATTACTTATATGTATAATAACTCCTAGGAGATGGAACCAGAAGGGATTATATCCAAATGCAGAATAAAGTAATGTGTAAGACAGCTGATTCGCCGGAGCGTATTGACCATTGTAAAACTCGGTCAGTATTGCCCATAAGTTGCTTCGTGTTAAGCCATCTTCTGTGTAGGCATTAACTACAACCCATTGGTCGTCCCAACGCATCTGGAATTTATGCGAAAGCACAGGAAAATAAACCAATAAGCTTATAGAAATTAAGAATAAGATTGTTGTCAGGGTTTTATTATTGTCAATAAAACCTTTTAGCATCGCAATCTTACTAGGGGTGGAGGAAGCGTTAACGTTTGTGTTCATTTTAATAGGGGATGGCTAGATTAAATGAATTGCACGACGGTGAGAGTCGTTAAAATATTACGGCATGGGATGAGTTCTTAAAATTTCTTGGGGCGTAGGCGGGTGTCGCCTAATGGCATTAGAATTTTCAGTTGATCCCTTAAATGGATCAATGATTCTTTTTGGTATGAGCGCGTTCAGGTACTCAAGTCTTTTAAAGTAATATTTAGGCATATCGGGATGATTTAGGCCATTAAATATCTTCTAAAGTTCTAGAAGTCGTTTATTATTTGGTTGTTATCTCTAATATAGATAATATAGTTTGAACTTAATTAAGGCGCTAGTATATGTGGATGGTAACTTTTTTGATACGAAAAAACCAGCGCTTGATAAGGGCTGGTTTTTAGAATATAATTGATTTTTAATCTTTATCCTGAAGCTATTCCGACTGTGTTTACGGTTGGAAAGTTGAAGGAATGATAATCACTTTTGCTGTAATTGGTTTTGTTGGGGCAAAAGGTTCAGTGTCTTGGGCATCAGGACTTTGAATGTGGATTTTAATCTCTCCTGTTTTAAATTCATAGCTATATGTATCCAGATTATATACAAAAGGCAATTGACGTTGAACATTGGGGTTATTTGGATCTGTTATGTAAATCAAAATACCCTCATCATCCATTGTTACCCCATCAATTTCATTGATATCTAAAATAGTTGTGTACGTGTCCTTAGCCGAATTTAAAGTCCAGGAGTTTGGCTGGATCGTATAAATGAAAGTCCTGTTCGGCGTTTCATTTATAATGGTGTCTTTTTTGCACGACACCAAGCCTAGCGTGGTGGTACATAGGATTAAAAATAATAGCTTTTTCATGTGATTTGTGTGTTTTGAAATTAATCAAGCAAATTTATTGCCATAAAAATTAAAGCACTGTGTTTGCTTATTCTGTAATTAAAATGTTATGCAGAATATTGTTATTTACTGCCGAATTAAACCAAATATTCAAATAGTGTTTTGTCGTTGTTAAGCTCTATAATTTCAAACTTAAATTCCTTCATTCTTTGCACCAAAGCATCATAATCTGTGCGATCTGTAAGCTCAATACCAACCAAAGCAGGGCCATTTTCCTTATTGGTTTTTTTAATGAATTCAAAGCGGGTAATGTCATCATGCGGACCAAGCACATTGTTCACAAAAAGCTTAAGTGCTCCTGGCCTTTGCGGAAAACGGACAATGAAGTAATGTTTAAGTCCTTCATAAAGTAAAGATTTCTCTTTAATTTCCTGCATGCGCTCGATGTCGTTATTGCCACCGCTCACCACACAAACTACAGTTTTTCCTTTTATTTTATCCTTGCAAGCATCCAGAATAGCAACAGATAATGCACCTGCAGGTTCTACAACAATAGCATCCTCATTATAAAGTTTTAATATGGTGGTGCAAATCTTTCCTTCTGCAACCAGTAACATATTGTCTAGCACCTTTGTGCAAAGGTCGTAAGTTAAGTTACCTACACGCTTTACCGACGCTCCATCAACAAAACGGTTTATTTCAGGTAATGTTATGGGGCCACCATGCTCAAATGCTTTTAACATAGACGGGGCGCCTTCAGGCTCAACACCTATCAACTGTATATTTGGATTTTCGTTTTTTAAATAGCTTCCTACACCTGCAGCAAGACCACCACCGCCGATTGGCATGTATAGGCCAGCGCCTCCATAAGGCAATCATCAAAAGTATCTCCAACTAAAACAAGCTCTACGCTGCCGTTCCCAAACATTTCTGTTTGTTTTACTTTTTGTCTAGGCGTAATTTCAGGCATAAAAATTACACCTTTTGTACCCAGCTTATCGCAAGAGAAAGCAACCCCCTGAGCATGATTACCAGCACTTGCGCAAACAACCCCTCTGCTCAATTCTTCTGGCGTTAGCTGACTGATCATATTGTAAGCACCGCGTAATTTGTACGATCGCACGATTTGGAGGTCCTCACGTTTCAGATATATTTCGCAGTCGTATTTTTCAGATAACTTGGAATTGTAAATGAGTGGGGTATGTTTTACAACATCTGCTAACCGCTGTGACGCAGCCTTTGAGTCTAATTTAACAGGATTCTCTGTCATGTTCTGAAATATATAAGGGGCTATAGCATTTAACGCTCGTCATCCTGAATTTATTTCAGGATCCCCCTTTAGAAGTTGCGAATGCGATTTGCGGGATCCTGAAATAAATTCAGGATGACGAGTGTTTTAATTAATTGATAAGGAAAAAGTGGTTAGCTGTTATATGTTTTTAGCCAACCAATCACCAACTTCGCTGGTTTTGTATGCTTTATTTTTTCCAGATAGGTCTTCAGTTACAATTCCTTCTGCAAGAGATTTGTTTACTACTGATCTGATCAATTCTGCTTCTTCTTTTAATCCGAAAGCATCTTCAAACATCATTGCGGCAGACAATACGGTTGCCAAAGGATTGGCAATGTCTTTACCGGCAGCCTGAGGGTAAGAACCGTGAATTGGCTCAAATAAAGACGTATGAACACCAATTGAAGCAGATGGCATAAGACCCATAGAGCCAGAAATTACAGATGCTTCGTCAGTTAAAATATCACCAAATAGGTTTTCTGTGATCAATACATCATATGAATTTGGCCATTGCACCAAACGCATCGCAACTGCATCAACAAATTCGTAGCTTACCGTAACCTCAGGAAAATCTTTTTCCATGTCCTGTACGGTTTCTCTCCACAAACGTGATGTTTCCAATACGTTTGCTTTATCTACGCAGCAAAGTCTTTTACCACGGGCCATCGCCATTTCAAAGCCTAATTTAGCAAGGCGCTGAACCTCTACTCTGGTATAGGTACAAGTATCGAAAGCTGTGTTACCATCGTCTTTTCTACCTCTTTCGCCAAAATAAATACCACCTGTTAACTCACGAAGGATAATAAGATCTGTACCTTCTATACGCTCTCTTTTTAATGGAGAGTTATCGATTAAAGATGGGAAAGTAAATGTTGGGCGTACGTTTGCAAATAAGCCCAGTTTTTTACGCATTTTTAGAAGTCCTTGTTCCGGACGAACGGTAGCTTTTGGATCATTGTCGTAACGTGGATGACCAATAGCGCCAAACAAAACAGCATCAGCTGCCATACAGATATCGTGTGTTGCATCTGGGTAAGGTTCGCCAACAGCATCAATTGCAGCAGTGCCGGTTAGGGCAGAAGTCCATACAATTTCGTGATTAAATTTTTGTGCTACGGCATTTGATACTTTAACTGCCTGATCAATAACCTCAGGTCCAATTCCGTCTCCCGCTAAAAGAGCGATATTAAGTTTCATATATTTTTAGTTGTGTTTTTTAATATTTCTTTAATTATAACCAGTTTTGATTTGTGATGCTAATTTACCTTTAAATAATGTTCAACATTTTCTGGGTAGCTTTAATCGCACACACTGTCTGATCTGAATCAAGGCCTCTGGTTATAAATACTTTCTGTTCGGTTTCCCAGGTAATAATTGTTTCACATAAAGCGTCAGAATTACTTCCGGGCGCTATCCTTACAGCATAATCAATCAGCTTTGGTAAGCTCCTTTCTTTTTTTGCATAAACCCTTGTTAATGCATTCATAAACGCATCAAACTGACCATCGCCTTGCGCATTCTCTTCGAACTTTTCCCCTTCAATTACTACAGAGATAGTAGCAGATGGACGTAAGCCCATTGCATTCATCAATACATACGATTCTACAATAACCTTTTCTTCATAAAGGCTGCTGTCCAACACGTCCGAAATGATGTAAGGAAGATCTTCTTTGGTTACGGTTTCTTTTTTGTCGCCTAATTCAATAACTCTTTGAGTAACTTTCTTCAGGTCGGCATCGTTTAGTTTTAAGCCTAATTCTTGCAGGTTTTTTTCAATATTGGCTTTGCCGGAAGTTTTTCCTAATGCATAACTGCGTTTTCTGCCGAAACGTTCAGGTAGGAGATCGTTAAAGTACAGGTTATTTTTATTGTCCCCATCAGCATGAATTCCGGCTGTTTGGGTAAATACATTATCGCCAACAATCGGTTTGTTCGAAGGGATCCTAACACCCGAAAATGTTTCAACCAGCTTGCTAACTTTATAAATCGAAGATTCTCTAAGTTGTACTTCAACCTCAGGCGCAAAATCATTAATTACGGCAATAGCACTAGCCATTGCTGCATTTCCTGCTCTTTCGCCCATCCCGTTTACTGTTAAATGCAAACCACTTATTCCAGCTTTTACAGATTCTAAAACATTGGCTGTACCAAGGTCATAATCGTTATGTGCGTGGAAATCGAAATGGGTATCCGGATATTTTGATTTAAGCTCAGTAATAAATTTAAAGGTTTCGCCAGGTGTTAAAATGCCCAGTGTATCCGGTAATAATATTCTTTTTATGGGCTGTGTAGTCAGAAAATCTAAATATTGAAGCACATACTCCGGAGAGTTACGCATGCCATTACTCCAATCTTCTAAATAAACATTGGTGGCGATGTTGTTGGCAATTGCCAGATCAATAACATGCTTAATTTCTGCAAAATGTTGTTCTGGTGTTTTTTTAAGCTGGTGCGTTAAATGGTTTAGAGAACCTTTGGTGAGCAGGTTCTGAACTTTAACACCTGCTTTTAACATCCAGTCGATAGAAACACCGTTGTCTACAAAAGATAATACTTCTATACGATCTGCATATCCGTTTGCTTCCGCCCAATTTAAAACTGCTTTTACTGCCTGAAACTCTCCGTCAGATACACGTGCAGAAGCAATTTCAGCCCGGTCAACATGGAGTTCTTCCAATAATAACTGGGCTATGGTTAACTTTTCTGAAATGGAAAAAGACACACCCGATGTTTGTTCTCCATCGCGGAGTGTAGTATCCATTATCTCTATTTTCCTTCTTTCCATGTATCGGGTCTTACTTTTTTTATACTAATTATCCGTCATCGTCGAGATGACGAGGGGTGCTATAGGTGTGCTATAGCATGACGATTATTTGTCATCATTACTTTTTTTAATGCTTAGTCTCACGACAGGCAATAGCTCAGGATGACGGGTAATTTCTTAAAGAGGAAGCTGCAACGCAAACTCTTCGATTTCCGGTTTTATGCTTTGCAGGTAGTCGATGTCATCAAAACCATTCAGCATATTGTCTTTTTTATACGAACTGATTTCGAATTTCTCTTTTTCACCTGTTGCTAAAAGCGTAATGGTTTGTTCCGGTAAGTTTACTTCCAGTTCTGTATTAGGATCAGCAAAAATTGCAGCAAAGATCTTTTCAGAAAACTCGGGACTAACCTGAACTGGTAATACACCAATGTTTAGGCAGTTGTTTCTGAAGATATCAGCAAAAAAGCTTGATACTACACATCTGAATCCATAATCATAAACCGCCCAGGCAGCATGCTCTCTTGATGAGCCTGAACCAAAGTTTTTACCACCAACAAGTATTTTACCACTGTAAACAGGGTTGTTTAATACAAAGTCTTTTTTTGGTGTATTATCTGGGTTATATCTCCAGTCGCGGAAAAGGTTGTCGCCAAACCCAACGCGTTCTGTAGCTTTTAAAAAGCGTGCAGGAATTAACTGATCGGTATCCACATTTTCTATTGGAAGTGGAACCGCGGTGCTTTTTAGTATATTAAATTTATCGTAGGCCATTTTAATCTTTTAAGTGTGTTTAGACAAGTTCTTCAATTAATGTTCTTGGGTCTGTAACCACGCCGGTAACAGCTGCAGCTGCAGCAACTAGCGGACTGGCTAACATGGTTCTTGAACCAGGACCTTGTCTTCCTTCAAAATTTCTGTTCGAGGTACTTACCGCATATTTTCCAGCAGGTATCTTATCGTCGTTCATAGCTAAACATGCAGAACAACCAGGTTGGCGTAATTCAAAGCCAGCTTCGGTTAAAATATCCAGTAAGCCTTCTTCTTTGATTTGAGCCTCAACAATATGAGAACCCGGAACCAACCAAACGGTTACATCGTCAGCTTTATGTCTGCCTTTTACGATAGAAGTAAATGCTCTGAAATCTTCGATACGTCCATTGGTACAGCTACCAACAAAAACGAAATCTATTTTCTTACCGATCATAGATTCGCCTTCAGAGAAGCCCATATAACCTAATGATTTAGCATAGGTTGCAGCACCACCTTCTGCGTGAGCAGCGTCAGGGATATCATGAGAAATTCCCATTCCCATTCCAGGGTTTGTACCATATGTGATCATTGGCTCAATTGAAGAACCGTCGAAAGTCAATTCTTTATCAAAAACAGCATCGGCATCAGTTTTTAACGTTTTGTAATACGCTAATGCTCTATCCCACGCTTCGCCTTTAGGGCTAAACTCACGACCTTTTACGTAATTGATAGTAGTTTCATCAGGAGCGATCATACCGCCACGGGCGCCCATTTCAATACTTAGGTTACAAACCGTCATACGGCCTTCCATAGTCATGTTTTCAAAAACATCACCAGCATATTCAACAAAATATCCGGTTGCGCCAGAAGTTGTAAGCTGAGAGATGATGAACAATGCAACATCTTTAGGCGTAACACCTACACCTAATTTACCATTAACATTGATGCGCATTTTTTTAGGTTTTGGCTGCATAATGCACTGTGTAGAAAGTACCATTTCTACTTCAGAAGTACCAATGCCAAAAGCGATAGCACCAAAAGCACCATGCGTAGATGTATGTGAATCGCCACAAACAATAGTAGCACCAGGTTGTGTGATTCCATACTCAGGACCTACAACGTGTACGATACCATTTTTTTGATGGCCTAGTCCCCAGTGGCTGATACCATATTCATTAGAGTTAGACTCTAATGCCTTTAACTGGTTAGCCGAAAGCGGATCTGCAACCGGCAAATGCTGGTTAATTGTTGGGGTGTTATGATCTGCCGTAGCAAATGTACGTTCAGGGTATAAAACTTTTATTCCTCTGCTTTTTAAACCTAAAAAGGCAACAGGGCTTGTAACTTCGTGGATAAGGTGGCGATCAATAAAAAGCACATCGGGGCCACCTTCTATTTTACGTACCACGTGAGTGTCCCACACCTTATCAAATAATGTTTTGCTCATTTTTTTCTTTTTTTATTATGAATTCTTTTTGTGAGATAAAGGTTAAGCTAATTGTTGCTTGTCCATCATTAACAAAAGATCATCATCATTAATATCTAATTTACTATCTGCCACTGTAAGGAAGCGATGGTAGGCTTCGCCCAATTCTTCTTTATTTAAATTAAAGCCTAAGCGCTCCAAATGGAACTTTAAAGCATGACGGCCACTGCGTGCGGTAAGTACAATACTTGCATCAGGGAAACCAACATCTTCCGGGCGTATAATTTCGTAATTTTCGCGGTTTTTTAAGAAACCATCCTGGTGGATACCTGAGCTGTGTGCAAATGCATTGCTTCCAACAATTGCTTTATTTGGTTGTACCGGCATGCGCATTTGCGAACTTACCATACGGCTCAACTCATAAAAGTTTTTAGTGTTGATATTGGTATGCAAACCTAATGTCTGGTGCGTTTTTAAAATCATGACGACCTCTTCAATAGAGGTGTTACCTGCACGTTCTCCGATACCATTAATAGTACCTTCAATTTGACGGGCACCGTTTTGTAAGCCTGCAATTGAATTTGCGGTAGCTAAACCTAAATCATTATGGCAATGCACAGATATAATGGCATTGTCAATGTTTTTTACGTTCTCTTTCAAAAATTTGATTTTGCTTCCGTATTGATCTGGTAAGCAATAACCATTTGTATCTGGTATGTTTACTACAGTAGCACCGGCTGCAATAACTGCTTCTACCATCTGGGCAAGAAAATGTACGTCTGCGCGACCAGCATCTTCTGCATAGAATTCAATATCCTCTACAAATTGCTTGGCATATTTAACGGCTTCAACTGCACGTGCTAAAATATCTTCTCTTGTACTGTTAAATTTATGTTTGATGTGCATATCAGACGAGCCGATACCAGTATGGATCCTCGGACGTTTTGCAAATTTCAATGCAGCAACAGCAGAATCAATATCACCTTTATTTGCACGTGTAAGTGCACAAATGATCGGCTCAGAAACCGCTTTAGAAAGCTCTACAACGCTTTGGAAATCACCTGGACTTGAAATCGGAAAACCTGCTTCAATAATATCCACGCCAAGCGCTTCCAATTCTTTGGCAATTTCTATTTTCTCTGGGGTTGTTAATTGGCAACCCGGCACTTGTTCACCATCACGCAACGTGGTGTCAAACACATAAACTCTATTTGGATCGTGTAACATAATTTTCGTTTTTAGTTAGTATAGGTTTTTTGTGTAATATATTTTAAGACGAGTTTACCCATTTCCTTAGTACCTAATACTTTATAAGGATTTGTGGTGCCGTCGGCAATGTCATTAGTTCTGAAGCCTTCTTTGAGTACTTTGTCAACTGCAGCAACTACTGTTTTGGCTTCTTCTTTTAGTCCAAAACCTATTTCTAGCATTAACGCTACGGATAGGATAGAAGCCAGCGGGTTGGCCAGGTCTTTTCCGGTGATATCATGTGCAGAGCCATGAATTGGTTCAAAGAAACCAGTACCATCACCAATTGAGGCCGAGGCTAACATCCCCATTGAGCCTGCAATCTGCGAAGCTTCATCTGTAAGGATATCACCAAATAAGTTGGCAGTTAGTACTACGTCAAAGCGCTTAGGATCTTTGATCAGTTGCATTGCGGCATTGTCTATAAACATATGTTCGGTTTCAACCTCAGGGTATTCTTTAGCGATAGCCTGTACGGTTGCCCTCCATAACCTGGAGCTTTCAAGTACGTTAGCTTTATCTACCGAACATAACCTTTTGTTACGCTGCATTGCAGCCTGAAAAGCTTTATGTGCTATTCGTTCTATTTCGTATCGGTGATAGATCATTAAATCCGACGCGGTATTTCTATCCTCAGAAAGTGTTTTCTCTCCGAAATAAACGTCGCCTGTCAGCTCTCTGAAAAATAAAATATCTGTACCCTTTAGTATACTTGGTTTAATGCTTGATGCATTTAACAATTCATCAAACAATAAAATAGGGCGTAGGTTGGCATAAAGACCCAATTCTTTACGGATCTTAAGTAAACCTTGCTCCGGGCGTACTTTAAGCGAAGGATCGTTATCATACAAGGCATGCCCTACAGCTCCAAAGAGGATTGCATCACTTTGTTTGGCTTTTTCCAGGGTCTCATCTGGTAATGGGCTGCCTGTTGCTTCAATAGCAGCATGACCCATTAAAGCTTCGTCAAAGGTAAACTCATGGCCAAAATCTTCGGCTATTTGTTCTAAAATGGCTTTCCCCCATGTGGTTACTTCAGGCCCGATGCCATCGCCGGGTATTACTAAGATATTCTTCTTCATAGTACGCTCTCTAATAAGGTTTCGACGGATTTTACTTCACCGTTTTCTAATAAAATTCTTTTCTCAATACAGCCCGGTATCTGTGATTCAAAATGACCAACATAAATCAATGTTGTACCATTTTTGCACAATTCATCTACCAGTTTGTTAAAATGCAATGTTTGTTGCTGGTCTAATCCCTGGCAAGGTTCATCCAATATCAATAGCTCCGGGTTTTTTACAATGGTACGGGCCAATAATGCCAGTCTTTGTTTACCAAGAGGAAGTTCGTTCATCAAGGTATTTTTATATTCATCCAGGCCGAAATAATGAATTAATTCATCGGTTTTAGCCTTTTTTGAATATCCCGGATCACAAAATAAGCCTGAACTATCATAAAAGCCAGAAACAATACTTTGCCAAACAGTTGCTGAAGGATCAAAATACCAGTGCAATTCTGGTGATATTAAACCAATTCGTTCTTTAATCTCCCAGATGCTTTCTCCGCTTCCTCTTTTGTTTCCAAATAAATGAAAATCATTGGCGTAAGCCTGAGGATGATCGCCACAGATTAAACTTAACAAAGTTGATTTTCCAGAGCCGTTATGGCCATGCAACACCCATTTTTCACCCGCTTTAACTTCCCAGTTGATGTTTTTTAACACCTGTTTTTCGCCGTAGCTGATATTTACATTGATCATTCTAATGATCTCTGCAGATGAAGCATTTACAACCGATTCACTCAAAAATGTAGGAACAGGTTTATCAGACGCTTCTATATCATTCCAGGTACGTTCATCAGCAGAAATTTCGACTAATTTGCCTTCCTCAATTGTCGCAATGCGATTGATGCAGCCAGGTAGCTCGGCTTCGTTGCTGATTAAGATCAACTGTGTTCCTGCTTCAGAAATTTCTTCAAGTAAAGCGTTTAAGTTTTTACGGGAAAGTACATCCAGTCCGTTGTAAGGAAGATCAAGTATTAACAACTGCGGTTTTAACCATAAGGCCTTAACCAATTGTAATTTTTTATGTTCTCCGCTGGATAACTGGATAAGTGTGGAGTCTTTTAATTCCGAAAACCCTAGTGCGGCTAGAACCCTATCTACTTCATGAATTGAAAGTGAATGTTTTTTGCCGAAACTTTCCAATTCAGCTTTTACTGTGGCTGTAGTTTCTGTTGATTGCTTATTGTAACGCTGCTGATAATAGAAATTAGACTGGCCTTCCAAGTCTTTAAATTGAAACCAATTGGCCACATAATAGGCGATAGCAGGTAAACTGCTTTGAGGATTAAAGTTGATTTCAATATTACTGTAGCTATGGCCTATACCGGCCATAGCTTTAGCTAATGATGTTTTGCCACTTCCGCTTGTTCCACACAACAACCAATTCTCGTTACGATTTATAGTCCAGTTCAAATCCATTAACACGGGTTTGTGCCGATACTTTAAATTTAGTTTTGTGATATGGACGACGGGCTGTGACATTTAATATTATTATGCTGTTTTTATAGATTTCATTGCAGTCATCGCTTTTCTTAATCTAGCGCCAACTATTTCAACTTCATGAGAACGAAGCGCCTCATTAATTGCAATTAACGTTCTGTTATCAAC
>NZ_JBFTIZ010000014.1:0-36058 GCF_056395165.1 Pedobacter sp. 10L46_2 | reverse complement strand
GTAATAGCTCTTTTAAAGAAATCTCATCTGAAGAGACATTTGATTGATTATTTATATTTCCTAGACTCATATCGATCAGACAATCAATTACCTTAACAAACTAACTACTATTGCTGCTAATGATGCAAAAGCTGTACTAATTCCTATCCAAGCCTGAACGTTCATTTTTTCTCTCTCAGCACGTTTTGGCACAAAAATCTCTGCACCTGGCTTAACCTGAGGGTAATTATTAAAGAACAAGAATTTCTTCGCTGCTGCCACTGATCCATTAGAATATACAATATAAGCACCCTTTTTATAGGCGTTATAACTAAAACCTCCAGCACCATCAACGTATCCTTTAAAGCTTCTGCCTTTAATATAAACTATACTGTTTGGTTTTAAAACCTCTCCAGTTACTCTTACTGTTTGCAGTTCCTTAGGAACACGTATTACATCTCCATCCTCTACAATCAAATCATTTCTAGATAGTGGTTTTTTTAGGATTCTCACTAAATCAATACCTACCAGATCACTACGCAGAACCTGTATATCTTTTTCAAATGTGGTTGTGTCCTTAGCCCCAGACTGCTTCAAGCGTTGCAAGTTCATCAGCTTTTCCTTCTCTTCTTTTCTTCTCTCCAGACTATCTATGGCTCTTGCTTCTGCACCACCTGTACGTTTTAAAGAAGCTCCCTCTACATAAGCCAAAGGACTTAGGCCGCCCGCTCTTTTCATGATATCTGAAATGCGCTCATCCTTTTTTGTAATGGTATAAGTTCCGGGATATAGCACTTCTCCTTCAACTTTTACTTGTCTCTGTACCTGATAGCTCTCAGAGGTACGAATGGAAACTATATCAAACGGCTTTAAAGTAAAGTCTTTCTCCTGAATTTTTAGATTCTGGTCTACATTAACGGTAAATACCTCTGCAGTTTGTGCAGATGCCGAAGTTGCATCACTATTTTTAATCCTTCTTGATATCTCAATACGATTTGGCGTAGCACCTTCTTTAAAACCACCTGCCATTTGGATCAAGGATTCCAGATTCATATTATCTCCATATTCGAAAGTACCCGGCTCTCTAACCTCTCCCTGGATGGTTACTTTATATTCTTCTCTTAAATCGAATATTGAAGAAATAGTCACCTTATCTTCTCTCTGCAGCTTAATATCTGCTTCAGTTCCGGCCAATACTTTGGCCACATCGAATGATAAAAGTGATAAGCTGTTGTCTGCATTTAACCTTGAGATATAGCCTCTGTTTAAAAATGCATCTTCCTTTAAGCCATCAGCCTTGCCGATCAATTGTTTTAAGGTTAAGTTCTCGTCAAGCTCAAACTGACCCGGACGGAAAACGGCCCCTGAAATCTCTACCCTGTTTTCGAAACGATCCAGAATACCCTCGACCACATATTTGTCGCCATTTAATGGATTGTATTTATTGTAATCGTCAGCCGGAACATCGGTGATTTTACGTTCCTTATTTGTTTTTTGAAGTACCTTGATCTGCGCCGTATAAGCATCGTTAGAGAATCCACCGGCAAACCTAACCATGTCTTCTAAAGTCTCCGTATTTAAGGCCTCGTACAATGCCGGGCGTTTAACCTCTCCGGCCATTTCAACCCGTGTTTGATACACAGGTACATTTATCACATCCTGATCCTGCAAGCGGATATTGTTTAGCTGGATTCCGTTTAACAGAAAATCATAAACATCTATAGTAGATACAACTTTGTTGTTCCTAACCACCTGTATTTTACGGAAAGACCCGTTCCTGTTCGGTCCTCCTGATTCATATAAGGCATTAAATACCGTAAACAGCGAAGGAACGGTGTATGATCCTGGTTTAACGACCTCTCCTATTACGGTAACCTTAATACTTCTGATATTACCCAAAGTTATGGCAACACTCGTTCTGCCTGATCTTAAACTTGGGTAGGTACTTGCCATGCTTGACCGGATCTTTGAAGTGGCCTGTTCAATGGTTAATCCACCTACTGATATCAATCCTACGTATTGTAAACGAATGGTGCCATCAGGACTTACCTTAAGTTTATAGTTGACTTCATTGTCGCCACTTAAATCGATCAGCAATTCATCATCAGGACCAACTACATAGCTTTTCGGCGTAGCCATACGAAGGTTTGGCTCAAAAGTAAGGTTCTCATTTTTAAACAAATCTTCACCAAATATTTTAGGTTTAAGGCCTTCGAAAAGCTTTTTCATTTCTTCAAGCTTTTCCTCTTCCAAAGCCTTCTTAGTTTTCAGATTACCGCTGGAATCGGTTTTATTATTATTCTTAGTGGTATCGCGTACATTTTGCTTATCAAACCCTCTGGTTCTGTCCAGCTCATTTCCATTTTGCTGATTTTTGTTAGAACCATTGGTATCTGATTTATCATTACTTTGGCCACCTTCCTGTTTTCTGATCTTCTCAACCCTTAAACGGAGTTTCTGAATTTCAGTGGCATTCATGCCCTGAGCTGCAGCCATTTGCTCCAGCTGAGCATCATTATATCCTACCGATTCCGCTCTCTGCATCAGTTGTCGGATTTGTGTATCAGTTAAGTCATCAACTTTTACATCCGCATAATTGGTTTGCGAAAATGCCGATTGAGAAAGAATAATGGCAAAGAAGAAAAATAATGCGGTAAGTATATTTTTAAACTTCATAGGTAATTGATAGTGTATGAAATAGCTTATTCGAAATAATTTAATGTTTTAAAGCCGCCTTGCTTTAAGTACTCATCCTTTTTCATCAAATGCAGATCGGAATGAACCATGTCTTTTACTAATAGCGGAAGATCATATTTAGGTTTCCAACCCAGTTTGGTATTGGCTTTTGTTGGATCGCCCAATAGCAGATCAACCTCTGTTGGCCTGAAGTACTTTTCATCAACCTGTACCACAATAGTACCTGGTTTTAAATACTCGTCATTTAACCCAAGTTGAACAACCAGGTCCTGATCAACATCAATAATTACACCTCGCTCGTATTGGTCTTTTCCACTGAACTCAATTTCAATTCCCAATTCGGCAAAACTCATTTTAACAAAATCTCTAACCGTTGTCGTAACGCCTGTAGCGATTACGTAATCCTCTGGCTTTTCCTGTTGCAGGATTAACCACATGGCTTCGATGTAATCCTTTGCGTGACCCCAATCGCGTTGTGCCGAGAGATTGCCAAGGTATAGACAGCTCTGCAGGCCCAGCGCTATTTTACATGCCGCACGAGTGATTTTACGGGTAACAAAGGTTTCGCCCCTAACTGGACTTTCGTGATTAAACAAAATGCCGTTGCAGGCAAACATATCATAAGCCTCTCTGTAGTTAACCGTAATCCAGTAAGCATACATTTTTGCTGCCGCATAGGGTGACCGTGGATAGAAAGGGGTTGTTTCGCTTTGAGGGACAGCCTGAACCAATCCATATAACTCGGAAGTAGAAGCCTGATAAACTTTAGTTTTTTTGGTAAGACCCAATATCCGAACAGCTTCTAATAATCTAAGTGTTCCAATTCCATCTGCATTTGCAGTATATTCAGGTGTTTCAAAACTCACCTTAACATGACTCATTGCAGCTAGGTTATAAATCTCATCGGGTTGGGTTTCCTGGACGATACGAATTAAATTGGTTGAATCGGTTAAATCGCCATAGTGCAATTTGAAATTTACATTATTTTCGTGTTGATCCTGATAAAGGTGATCTATACGCTCTGTATTAAACGATGAAGATCTTCTTTTCAATCCATGTACAAAGTATCCCTTTTTTAACAAAAATTCAGCTAAATAGGCTCCATCCTGTCCCGTTACTCCCGTAATTAAGGCAATTTTCATCTGTGTGTTTACGCTTTAGGTGTTATGAAGTTTGCATGAGACTTGTTTAAGTTAGATTTGAGCGGTAAGCTCATGCAGTTTCATTGATAAGTGTGTTCAATTTATTCACGCAAACATACGGAATTATTTACTTTGAAAGCAAAAGATAAACCTCGAATAAAGGCACATATGAAGTAGAAAGCTATTTATTGCTTCCTAAATGGATTTGAATCCCTACTGAAAAAGGATTCAAAAGAAATTCGGTTGTCCGGTCGTTATTGACTGTTCGGGTATTATTAATATCCTGCAAAATCGTTTTCTGCTTCTCGAAAGAGTACAAAAGATCCAGAGTGCCTTCGGCGAAAATAGAAATCTGAGGTATTGGATTGATTTTAAACCCTATAACCGGGGATACCATAATTCCATGCTTAGTAGATTCAATCTCCTGGCCTACGGCATCTGCACTCACGTCTCTCAATTGGTTTCTATTCTGCAGGCTACCTTTAAACCTGTTGTAACGATAGCCCAAATCAAGTCCGACATAGGGTTGAATCCGTGAATAATTAAAGTTCTTTTCAAATCCTAATTTAAAGGAGTAGTCTAGAAGCTTACCATCAGCTTCCTGGCATGTTTCACACTCATTGAAAAACTTTTTGGATTTATTATAATAGGTCCCGTTTAAACGATAGCTAAACTGGTTGTCGTTAAATTTAACCATCACTCCGTTAAAATAAGCGTCTGTAAACTTATCAGAGCTGGTTTCATTAAATACTTTAGGCATCTCAACCATACTATATCCTCTGATGGCAATACTATAATTATAGTCGCCATTCATTTGTGAAAATGCAGTAACATTAGTTAGCAAGAATAGAGCTAGTAGTAAAGGTTTTTTCATATATACTTAATTTGATCGAATGACTTTCTTAGCCAGCCTGATTAATATTGGTGGTGTTAAATCATATAATACGCTGCGCAAGGTGATAGGTTCTTTGGTAACATCATTTTTCGTTCCTGATCGGTTTACAAATAGCGTTCCATGCGGTTTGTGATTTACCTCGCTTTTTGGTCGGCCATTACTATAATAATATAATGCCAGAGATTTCCGACTCCTGTCTGGCGGGCAGGCTAGCGCATTAGGGTGACCATGGTATGAAAAATCGGTGGTTGAAAATATAGCTATCCGATTAAAAATCGGCAATACCTTTGTGCGCGCCTCCTTCATGTCACGATCCCACAGTTCAAAATGTCCGCCGTAGCTTTCATCCCAGTCCTTATTAAGATAAACTAGCAAGTTAATGCGACGATCCACCAATGCTAATTCATGCTTATTGAAATCAGCATGCACTTTTAACAAACCACCTGATTTTATTTCATGATAGCCGCCGCCCAAAAAATAAGGATCCGGTAGTAAAGTTTCCTTAATCCCCGTAAGCTCCTGCAAAAATTCCAATATTGGCTGTGAATTTAAAAAATGAGCCAGCAAACGTGCTGATTCACTGAAGTGTTTCTCGCCCAAAGCTTCCAGCTTCTTTTCATTATGGTTATCATATTTCTTTACATCCTTTTGTTTAGACAAGTCAGGAAATTCATCGGCCACTTTGCTTAAAAACTCCTCGTTAAAAAAATTATCTAATACAATACTGGGGAAAGGATCAGCGCTTATGTATTTCTGATGCATATCTTTCCCTAGTTGTTTTATATCTGTTATAGATGGATGTAAAATATTCATGTATGTAAATTTATAGAATAATAACCTAGCAAGAATAGAACTAGTAGTAAAAGTTTTTTCATATATACAGTTAATAACAAGGTTATCCCTTATCAAATGTAAAACAATAATATCATTTAGATTAAAATAAAATTATATGACATAAATCACCTGATTGTCTTCTTTTAAGTCACAAATCGTCAATTCATCATACTCAATACGCCCCTTATTTTGAGTAACAAAGTTTGTCCTATTCAAGTTATTGATTTGAACACATAAAACCTGCTATTAACAAATTTATGTGCCAATATTTTTTAACTATTCAAAATATCTAATCAATATAAATAACCACAAGATAAAAAAGCCATAAAAATGAACGTCAAAGACATACAACCACAATATTAAGAGTCTTTGTTCACCATGATAGTATCTGACACTTAACAAAGGAACCCCAATAATAGTTGCAAACTTTAAAAATTTATCACTGGCAACTCTTCAAGAGTTGTGTCGGGCAGACGAATTTGAATACCTTCTCTACCACCATTTGTGTCAAATAATTTTCCTGAAAGCGTGGCTTTTTTATCTAAACCAATCATCACAAACCGAATTTTGTCAGATGCAATGACCTGTTCAGTGGAATCATAAGCAAAAATATCTACGGTGACATTAGAACCCTCTTGAGGATGCGAATCGTTAATTCTGTATGGAAGAAAAATATCCAAAGATATAGGTTTCCCGTAATTTGACTCCACCATTGTTTGGGTGAAAAAAAAAGTATCGAAGGTATCTAATTCTCCACTCGATATTCTCATTTCCGTAGATATATTTTCTCCCGACAGTTCATACTTTACTACATAATGAATTTTTTTCACGCTTATAGGTACATTATCTTCGATATTTATGCGCAGCAACGCTGTAATTCTTCGAAGTTCGACATTTTTCCTCACGTCTCCTTCAAGGTCTAGTAAAAACCTTTCATAGTAGACTACGGTTCCCGGCTTTCCAAAATTCAATTTGTTTTCGCGAGCAGTGATGTTTAATGGTTCTCCTGAGGCAAAAAAAGCAACATTATAACGCCCTTTCGCAAGCTCATCTTTTATTTTCCCGAATTTCGGATCAGTCCTAACCTGATGAATCATCTTAACGTAGATATCCCCTTTGTAAACTAGATAATAAATGTGGTTAACCCCTGAGTTCGAATCCGAGGGCTCCACTGAAGATACTTTCTTATTTGATGATATTGCCGTTTTAACTGGGCTATAATCAACATTGAATGAACTTGTCGAAAATTCAACAGAGTACAATTTCCCTTCAGGAGATTCTTTCCCTGCATCCTTTTTACGGCAGGATATAAAAAATAACACTAATACTGGAATTAATAAGAGCTTTTTCATTGGAAGTCATTTGACTTACAAATATAATATTAAGTACCTGACAAACAACACCTTTATTAACGACCCCCTAGCAATTAAAGATCGTGCACAATATAATTTATAACTATACCAACTGAAGACATAAAATCAATTCCAACAATATTTTTGGCGGTATAAACCTAAATCCATTATCTGCTATAAATTATTCACATAAATGAAAGAGGATTATCGATAAATCATTTAGTTGAATAAGACTCTATTGGGTTGTTGGGTGGGGGGGGGGAGGTTCAGGCAAGAGATCTCTCACTATGTTCAAGACGACGGGCAATGTTAGAGATGACGGTTGTTTCAATTTATTATTGACAAACGAAAACAGCCCCGGTATGCCAGGGCTGCTTTACGATTATTAACTATTAAATCTCAGAGCGCTATATTCGTTTTGTTTTAACTTTAAAATGGAAAGTCCCCGTTACCAACCTCTTGTTACTTTCGTTAAGGACTTCCCCCATACTCATGCTGTAACGGCATTTTATCTGAAATTGAGCATAATTCCCTTTAACACCTATATACTTGATCTCTAAAACTTCGTTATAAGAATCGGAGCTGGAACCGGACAGACTTACTAATTTTGTGGTTGAATTTGCAATTATTGGAAGTGTTTGTGAAAACTCAAAGGGCTTTTTATTGGCCCCAACTCTTGTGATCCCATACTTTTTAATATTGGAAGACCTTACCATAACCGAGCTATCACGGGGAAATGAAAAGTAAAATGTTTCATTTGTAGAGGCCGATGTTGCCGATACATATGATGTGGAATCGTTTAAGCCGATAGGATCCAGATCAAGATGGGTACAGTCGATCTTTCGTTCCCAATCAGGTGTTTTGAAGGCCATATACAGTGTATTATCCACTACCTCTCCATTACCGATTACAGGACCCTTAACGGGACCCGGGTTCTCATTTGAGGGACCATCGCTGCTTTTTTCACAAGCCATAAAACTTGCTGATAATAAAATAAGTAGTATTAATTTGCTGAGTGTTTTCATGAGCGTTAATTTTAGGAAAACTATTTCATTAGGTTAATTTCGACGACTTCTTTATGTACGATCCCTTTCTGGGTTTCAATATGCTCTTCATATACGGAAAGCGTGGAACCGGTTAATTCCTTTATATGATAAACAGTGACATCATCGCCCTCGATATAATTTAAGACCAGATTTTCTTTTGTGGCGGTATAAGTAAAAGCATCAACATCGCCCTCGCCATCATATATGCTTCCTTTTTCTCCTTCTTTAAATTCAAGATAAGCACCAGACAACGCAAACATATCTGCTCTGAATACTTCTGCCCCATCAACATAGTCTATTTCGACCGCATTTGCGACAACCCATTTGCCTACAACTTGACTTCTCATAATAATCTAATTAAATCCAGGTATCTTAACTGAATCGAAAATTCAGAAGATTTACTCAAAGGAAAAGGAAAACGCTTAAGCAAGCAATACCCATAAATAGGTATTTTTAAGTGGCTGCTATTTAGCCTCAACTTTATCGCCTACCCACACATATCGGTTTGTAGTACATTTTGGGCACCAGTAAATTCGTATAGGAAGAAATCCCAGCAAATGTTTTAACACAAATCCGCGTGGAACCTGATAATGAAAATCTGTATTGCACTTCCTGCACTTATAATCCTGATAGCTCATGTATTAGAGAAATTAATTTAGCTTTTTAATAAAATCCCGCAAAGGTATGTAAAATCGATTATTAAAAATTACTTCACAAACTTATTACAAATAAAAAGGCAAAAAATCGGCCATTGTTAAATATGACCTCATTTCTGATCATTTAACGAAAAACAAGGTTAATACTGAGGCAACTTTTTCTCCTTTATTCCCCGTTTTAGGACAATAGGCATGGGGTTCACAGGACACTGGGTTAATAATCTTTCTTGGGAACTTAGAATGGAGAGAGGATAATCACGGGATTTCTCCTATCGTCGGAGATGATGGCATCTGCTTTAGCAGGAGACTGCGGCAAAGAGCGACCGCCTTATGGCGGCCGCTTTAAGAAGAACGAATGTTACTTTTTAAACCATTGCTTTATTTTCTTAGAATTTCTATCGGCGACCAAGTACATACATGGAACCAATACCAGGGTTAAGAAAGTGGCAAAACTCAAACCGAAGATAATGGTCCATGATAGTGGGCCCCAGAACGCTACGTTATCACCTCCAAAATAAAGGTGTGGGTTAAACTCAGTAAATAAAGTCACGAAGTCAAGGTTCAAACCTACTGCCAGCGGAATGAGGCCAAGCATAGTTGCGGTAGCGGTAAGTAATACCGGGGTCATCCGGGTACGGCCTGCTTCGATAACGGCCTCTCTTACTTCCATGCCCTGACTAACCATCAGGTCGGCAAATTCGACCAGCAGGATCCCATTCCGGACTACAATTCCCGCCAGGGCGACAATTCCCAGTCCCGTCATTACAATAGACAACTCCATTCCGAAGATGGTAACGCCCAGTAATACCCCAATAATGCTAAACAGGATCTCACTTAAAATAACAACCGGCTTACTAATGGAATTAAACTGCAGTACCAGGATAATGAGGATAATAAACAAAGCGCTGACTAAGGCTGTGCCTAAAAACGCAGCTGTTTCCATTTGCTCTTCCTGCTCACCGGCCATTTTTATTTCAATTCCGGCAGGTGCTTTAAATTCATTTATCTCCCGCTGAATATTTGCCACAACCTCGTTCGCATTGTATTCTGAAAGCACATTTGAGGAAAGAATTATGATTCTTTTTTGCTGCTTGCGTTTGATACCACCATAAGTATTGATATAATCTATATTTGCGAAAGATGATATAGGCACTTGCCTAATAACACCGTTCATTGCCATATCACGGTAGGTCACTTTCATGTTTCGTAAGGCTTCCAGGTTGTTCCTTTGATCTTCTCTTGCCCGAACATTGATCTCATAGTCTTCATTAATGTCCCTGTATTTAGAAACTTCCTTACCATAAAGTGCCGTACGCAATGCCATGCCAACCTGACCGGTTGAGATCCCTTCGCGATTGGCCCGTTCCCGATCGATATCAAAAATAATTTCGGGCTTGTTATTTTGAAAATCAGATTTAAGCTCTTCTACCCCGGCAATTTGCCTGCTATCCAGGTATTTTTTTAAGCGATCGGAAGTCACCGCAATGGAATCCAGGTTATCGCCCGTAATTTCTATACTGATTGGTTTGGCCGTTGGTGGCCCCCCTTGTTCCTGGGCTACCGAAATTTGTGCTCCAGGAATCCCTTTTACCGCTTCACGGATCTTGCCGAGGTAATTTACGGTGCGCTCTCCTGTTCTTTTGCCATAGGCCACAAAGGCTACTGTAACCTTCCCCTTGTTGGTATACTCGCCCTGGTCTTCGCCTTGCGGGTCGGTTACCCCTACAGTGACATTGGAGATTATTGAAGATACATCGGGATTCTTTTGGCCAACTACCTTTTCTACCCGCTGCTCAACCTTTTCGACTATTTTGTTGGTATAGGCCTGATCTGTACCCACCGGCAATTCAATATAGACATACACAAAGTTCGGGTCGGCAGTAGGGAAAAACACTACCCTTGGCGGCACAATGTTTACCAGAATCATGGTAAAGAAAAACAAGCCCACTGTACTCCAGATCATGGTACGCGGACGTTTAAGTGCCCAGGTAAGTAAACTATGATATTTATTTATTGCTTTTGGCCACACTACCGTCTGGAATTTCTTGATCACCCCTGTTAAGAAGAAGTGGTTTAGCAGGTATAACAAGGCAAGCAATATGATAAAGTTACCGAATCCGATATTGATGAGGTAGCCCAATAAGGCCATGCCTGCAAATACAAGCAGTGTCCGTTTTACTTTTCTGTCAAACCTTGGTTTCTGATCTTTATGATCATCATGCGGTTTCATAAAGTCGACTGCAAAAACCGGGTTAATAATGTATGCCACCACCAATGAGGCAGAAAGCGTTACAATAAGCGTAACCGGGAGGAAATACATGAACTCACCAATGATTCCGGGCCAGAATAGCAACGGGAAGAACGGTGCAAGGGTAGTTAAAGTTCCGGATAACACGGGCATAAAAACCTCGCCAGTGGCCGTTTTAGCAGCCTGCACAATAGGAACCCTTCCGTTATCAAAAATCCGGTGTGTATTCTCTACCACCACAATGGCATCATCCACCACAATACCCAGTCCGAGCAGGAAGGAGAACAGCACCATCATGTTCATGGTGAAATTAAAATCGAACACCCCCCCGAGAACGGGCATGGAGAGAAAGGCAATGAACATGGACAACGGGACGGACAGGGCAACAAACAGCGCATTTGTGACGCCCATAAAGAACATCAGGATCAGGGTAACTAAGATAAAACCGATGATGATGGTATTGATCAGGTCATGCAGGGTAATCCTGGTCTGATCAGATTGATCACCGGTAATGGTAATATCCAGTTTAGAAGGCAGTAAAGTGCCCTTCATTTCCTTTAGCATGGCATTGATCTTGTCAGACGCCTCAATCAGGTTTTCGCCACTGCGCTTGCGTACATTTAGCGTAATTACATTTTTTCCGTATAAGCGTGCATAGCTGTTTTGCTCTTTAAATGAATCTTTTACTTCGGCAATATCCTTTAAGTAAACCGAGCCTCCTGCCTGTGACTTGACAATCATATTGCCTAATTCCTCGGCATTTACGAACTCCTTTTTCACATTTAAGGTACGCTGCATGCCATCCATTTTCACTGAACCTCCTGATATGGTCAGGTTTTCGGCCTTTACTGAATTTCCGATATCGTCAAATGAGATTTGCGCCGACTCCATTTTACGGAGATCTACATTGATCTGGATCTCTGGCTCAAGGGCACCCACAATATCTACCCCGGCGATTTCTTTCAGTCCCTCTACCCTATCTTCAATATCATCGGCATACTCTTTTAGTTTTTTCAGGTCATAATCTCCGGAAATGTTGATGTACATAATGGGGAGGTCTGAGAGGTTGATATCCATAATTACCGGATCATCGGGTAAATCTGAAGGCAGGTCAGTTTTTGCTTTATCAACGGCATCCTTAACCCGCTGTTTTGCATCTTTGATATCGACCCCGGTATTAAATTCTGCGGTAATAAATGAGAAATCCTGAAAGGAGTTGGAGGTGATCTTTTTTAACCCAAGCGTACCCCTTATTTCCTTTTCGAGCTGCTTTGTAATCAGGTTCTCCATATTTGCAGGTGAAGTTCCCGGATATATGGTTTGCACGAATATTTTAGGAATTACAACTTCCGGAAAATTCTCTTTTGGCAAACTGTTGTAGGAAAAATACCCCGCCAGAATCAGGATACATGTAAACACATATATCGCTGTGCGGTTATCTATAGCCCAACTGGATGGACCGAATTCTTTATTGACGTCTTTCATATGATCGTAAGATTATCATGAATCTTTATTTATAGTTTTACGGAATCGCCATCGTTCAGATCCTGGAATCCTGTGGTAATCACTTTATCGCCGGATTTTAATCCGGTTAAGACCTCTGCCTGGCTATTGGATATTTTTCCTGTTTTGATATCTGTTTTTTTGGCTTTGCCGTTTATAGCTACAAAAACATATTCACCAGCTTCGGACTTTTGGATGGCATTGACCGGTACCGTTAGTGCCCTATCATTTTTATAATCTATAATTTTAAGAATGGCCAGCATATTTGGACGGTACTTTTTACTGGAAGGCAGCTTAACCTCTACATTAAAGCCTCTTGATATCGGATCAATAACTTTGGCGGCAAATGAGATTTTAGTATGCAGGTTCTCTGGCACATCGGGCAAAGATACCTCAACCTCATCTCCCTGGTTTACCCTGGCGGCATAGTTTTCTGAAACAAGGGCTTTCACTTTTAGTCGGCTTGCATTAACCACCCGAATGCCTGTAGGTGTTCCCGGCGCGACGGATTGCCCTAACTTAAGCTCCATGGCATCAACAGTACCCGAAACAGGACTTTTGATCTTATTCATTGCGGCCTGAGATTGCAAGCCCGACAATTGTTTTTGGAGGCCCTCTTTCTTGCTTTTTTCGGTAAGGTATTGAACCTCGGTACCAATTTTTTGATCCCAAAGGTTTTTCTGACGGTTGAAAACGGTAGTGGCCAGATCCAGCTGTGTTTGTAATTGTGCGATATTTTGGCGTAGCACTTTATCATCAATCTGTGCGAGTACCTGACCGCGGCTCACGCTTTGTCCGACTTTAACATAAATTGCAGTTACTGAACCAGGGGATTCGGGAGTGACCTCCACATTGTCTTCCGCATCCACCTTGCCCTGAACCTCAACGAAGTTCCTGAATTCGGTTTCCTTAAGTTCAGTAGCAGTTACATCTTTAGTATCTGCCTGACTTTTATTCTGACCAAGTTCTTTCTCGATCTGTTCAATTTTTCCGTTAAGAGAGGTACGGTCTTTTTTGAGTTGTTCAAGCTCTGCTTTTTTGTCCTTAGGTTTTTCTGATGATCCGCAGGAAGCCAGAAAGAGAACTAATGCGATGCTATATATTGTTTTCATGAGTTTATGTTGCTTGTTTAATAGTTAATTTTTCCTGTGGCTTTATCCAGATCCACTTTATTGATGAGCAGGTTATATAAAGCAGTGATGTAGTTGTTTTGCGCTTCCTTTTGAGAGGTCTCGGCAGTGGTAACTTCCAGGCTGGAACCTATTCCCTGTTCATATTTGATTCGGGTAACCCTGAGGATCTCTTCGGCAAGCTTTAAATTCCTTTCCTGATTTTCCAATGAGCGCTGGCTATTGGCGTACAGCTTTTGAGTGGTGGAGATTTCATTCACGATTCCATTTTTGAGGTCCTGCATCTGATTTTCGGTTTGCTTTACCACAAGCTTGGCGTTACGCAACTGATAAATCCGCTGACCTCCGTTGATCAGGTTCCATGAAAGGGTAAGACCAATTACCGATGTAGGGTAGTTCTGGTCGTACAGATTTGAGAAGTTATCGGACTGAAAACTTTTGGTAGCACTTGCAAAACCTTTTAGCGTAGGCAGGAAAGTACTTTTGTACCTTTTCACATCAAGCAGGTTTAACTTTTTCTGCGTTTCTAAAAGGGAATACTCAATTCTTGCCTTGTAGGCAGAGGTATCGGCCACTGCAGTCGAAACGGGTTGCGCGCGCACGTCACTGATCTTGTCGACAGGCTCAAGTGCAGCCGTTACCGGCATTCCCATCTGAAACTTAAGCAGATCGATATTGATAGATAGTGAGCGGGTAGCATTTTCGCGTTCCGTTTCGAGGTTATTCTTTAACACCAACAGCCGGTCGGCATCAATTTTTTCTGCAAAACCGTTTTTAAACATCGCCTCGGTATCGTTAAAGGATTTGGTGAGCTGTACCAAATTGGCATCGATAAGGGTTAACTGTTCCTTATTGACCAATACCGAATAGTAGGCTTTTGTAACGGCAACTACCGTTTCAATTTTAGTTCTTGTGCTGGTTCTGACAGACAGCTCCTTATAGGTTTTTGAAGCCTGCAGGCCTACAATATAAGTTCCATCGAAAAGGAGCTGATTCAGCTCTATTCCTGCCGAAGAATTATACTTTACACCGAACTTAACCGGAATTTGTGTGCCGGGCTGACCAAAGAACTCGCCCGGAAGCAAGCTTGTTGGCACTTTAAGGTAATCCTGAAAGTTAAAAGTAGTGGAGACCTGCGGCAAGCCGGTACCCACCGTTTTTTTAACATCATTTTTAGCTATTTCTTCATCAATCTGTGCGTTTAGCACGGCCGATTGGTGGTTTAGCGCATAATCTATGGCCTCTTTTAGGCTGAACTTATAATTCAGGGAATCAGTTACCTGAGCCTGAACCATTCCGCCGGCAAAAAAGAGGAGTAGTATTATGAGATAGATTTTGGTTTTCATAGGTATTTATCGCTTATAGGATTAATTGCTTTTCTTTATTGAGGTAATGCCCGGTTAATGAGCCGGGGTATTCCATTAATTCGGCAGGGGTTCCTGTAAAAATAACCTCTCCTCCTTTTCTGCCACCTTCCGGCCCCATATCAATGATCCAGTCGGCATTTTTGATCACGTCCAGATTATGTTCAATTACGATTACGGAATTCCCGATATCAACCAGGTGATTCATGATTTGCAGCAAATGTTCTACATCGGACATGTGTAATCCGGTGGTTGGCTCATCCAGTACATAAATGCTTCCTCTTTTGTGCAGGTTACTGGCTAGTTTAATGCGCTGGCACTCGCCACCGGATAGTGTACTAAGTGGCTGCCCGAGGGTTAAATAATCGAGCCCTACATCCAGTATGGCTTCTATTTTGCGTTTCAGTTCCTTCTTATCAAAAAAATCTACCGCTTCCTGTACAGTCATGGCCAGCACCTCGCTAATCGATTTGCCATTTAATCTATAGGCCAGTACTTCTTCTTTAAAGCGCTTGCCATTGCATATTTCGCATTCGGTTTTTACCGGCTCCAGAAAAGCAAGGTCTGTATAGATAAACCCCAGGCCCTGACAATTGGGGCAGGCTCCTTTTGAGTTGAAACTAAACAGGGAAGCGCTTACTCCATTTTGCTGGGCAAAGAGCCTGCGGATCTCGTCCATAATGCCAGTATAAGTAGCAGGATTAGATCGAATTGAGGTACTCACAGCAGTCTGATCAATAATGATTGCTTCGGGATATTGCTTTATAAACTCATGGTTAATGAGTGAGCTTTTACCAGATCCGGCTACCCCGGTTACCACCGTAAAAACCCCCGTTGGGATGGCTACAGTTAAATTTTTAAGGTTATGCAGTTTTGCGTTATGAACGGTAAGGGCTCCTTTGGCACTGCGATAGGAGGATTTTGCATAGTGCTGCCGGTTCATGCAGTTACCCGTTAAGGTGTCTGATTTCAACAACCCCTCTACTGTTCCATGGTACACGATTTCGCCTCCATGGGTTCCTGCATGAGGGCCGACATCTACCACATGGTCGGCAATCCGGATCACTTCAGGGTCATGCTCTACCACAAGAATGGTATTGCCTTTATCGCGAAGCTGCAATAAGAGCTCATTTAAACGGTGCACATCATGCTGATGCAGTCCTACACTCGGCTCATCGAAAATATAGATCATATCGGTAAGGCTGCTGCCAAGGTGCCTCACCATTTTAATGCGCTGAGATTCTCCGCCTGAAAGGCTGGCTGTCTCGCGGTCAAGGCTCAGGTACTCCAGACCGATATCTATTAAATGTTGTAAACGCATTATTAATGCGGAAGTCATGGTTTCAGCTATGGGATCATCTATTTTGGCAATGATCTTAATGAGCTCATCGACCTCAAGATTGGTGAGCTGAGCGATGTTATATCCGTTTATTCTGCAGCTTAATGCGGCCTGACTTAACCGTGTTCCTTTACATAAGGGGCAAGGTGCAAAAAGGATAAACCGTTCAAGGGTGCTCCGCATGGATTCGGACAGGATACTGGTATCGCGCTTGATGTACATGCGGTTAAACTTATCGACCAGTCCTTCAAAATTGACATTGAGTGGCACATTGTCTTTTTTAACCTGAAATTTCTTGCTTTTCCCATGTAGCAGGGTTTGCCACTCCTCCTGGGTATAATCTTGAAGCTTCTTATCGTTATCAAAAAATCCGGAATAGGCATAAGTGTTAAAATACCAGCTGCCTACCGAGAACATAGGGAATAGGATTGCGCCCTCGTTAAGTGATTTAGATTTATCGAGCAATTTATCCAGGTTCAGTTTTACCGTTTCTCCTAGGCCATTGCATTCGGGGCACATTCCGGCAGGATCGTTAAAGGAAAACGCGTTGGAATAGCCGATAAAAGGCTTGCCCACTCGTGAAAACAGGAGACGCAGTATGGAATAAATATCTGTTATGGTACCTACTGTAGATCTGGAATTACCTCCTAAACGTTTTTGATCGATCACAATTGCGGTAGAAAGGTTACTTATGGCGTCGGCATCAGGCTGGCTATGTTTTGGTAAGCGGTTTCGTATAAAAGTGGAGAAGGTTTCGTTGAGCTGTCTTTGGGCCTCCGCCCCGATGGTATCAAAAACAATAGAGGACTTGCCCGAGCCTGATACTCCGGTAAATACCGTAATTTTTCTTTTTGGAATCCGCAGCGAAATATTTTTGAGGTTATTCTCGCGGGCACCTTTGATCTCTATAAATTCTTGCTTCATCGGGATTTCGAATTATAGGTAAACGGGTTAATTATTTGGTTTATCAAAATTGCTCTGAAATGCGTTTACCTACCCCTTCTGGAAGGAGAATAAACCATGCGAAAAGGAATAATTTCCTGACTCCTTCTTTTAAAAAGTAAAATTTGACTAAATTCGTTCTAGTGAAGCGCCTTTAACATCATCTCCTAACCCTATGAACGACAATGAATTAAAAGCACCCCTTCTTTCAGATCTCTCAGAAACCTGCGAGTTGCACTATACTGACGAATTAGGTGCATCGGGCTATATGAACATCAGTGAAATAAAAATTGATGGCGCAGATATTTTTGCCGCGAGCTGCAAACAGGAGCATGAAATTACCATGCGCGAACAAACGGAAACGCCTACCCTAAACATGTATTTTTCGTTACAAGGGCAAAGTGCGGCATGGGAGGCGCAAAGCAAAGACAGGTATGTGCTGAATGACAATGAGCATGTGATTTCATTTATGCCAAGTTTTGATGGGTATTATGCATTGAGCAGTCCGGAGATCAAGAGCTTTGGTATTTCGCTGTATGAGCCTTTCTTTCGCAGGCTGTTTGCAACCGATATGGATTGTTTAAAGCGGTTCTGGGACAAGGTGGATGCCGGGAAAATGGCGGAAATCTCGAAACATGCCCTGCCGGTAACCTCTAAACAGCAACTGCTGATTAATGAAATGCAGCAATGTGTTTATTCAGGACATATGAAACAGCTGTTTTTTGAATCTAAAATTATTGAGCTTTTTCTGCTCCAGGCCGAACAGGCTGACAGTTTAGATGGGCAGAAACCCATTAAAATAGAACGCCATAATGTAGATAAGCTGCATGCTGCAAAACAGTTTGTACAGCAAAGGATGTTTGATCCATTAACCTTAAACGGAATTGCACGTGAGGCGGGACTAAATGAGTTTATGCTTAAGAAAGGCTTTAAAGAGCTGTTCGGATTAACTGTATTCGGGTATTTAAATGAACTGAAAATGAATTACGCCCGGCAGATGCTGTTAGATTCGAACTGTACCGTATATGAAGCTGCTTATACCATAGGGTATAATGAACCTTATAACTTCTCTAAAGCTTTTAAAAAGCATTTTGGATATTCACCCGGTGAGTTAAAAAGATAATTCCATAGATTTGTCGGATAACATAAAAAAGCTAGATATGACTTATCCGGAAAAACTGAGCGCGATACGTAAACAAATGCAAGCCGACAATGTACAGGCTTATATTATTCCATCTGCAGATCCACACATTAGCGAATACCTGCCAGACCATTATAAATGCATTCCTTTTACTTCCGGTTTTACCGGATCGGCGGGCACATTGGTAATAACAGCAGATTTTGCTGGTTTATGGGCCGACTTCCGTTATTTTGAGCAGGCTGCTGAACAATTGGAAAACAGTGGTTTTGAGCTGGTGAAACAAAAAGTTCAACATGCTCCTGAATACATTCAATGGCTTATTGAAAAGCTGGACAATGGCGCTGTAGTTGCCAGCAATGAGAAATTGCTATCGCTGCTTTTAGGAGACCTGTTTACACAACAGTTTTCGGTTAAGAACATCAGTTTGGCCAATAAAGATTATTTAAGCGCTATTTGGGAAAACAGACCTGAGCTGCCAAATCAAAGCGCATTTTTGATAGCGGAAAAGCATATCGGACAATCGGTAAGCAGTAAGCTTGCGGAAGTTCGTTCGGCACTAAGTAAACAAGGTGCGGCTTATCATTTAATTTCGTCGTTAGATGATATGGCCTGGTTGTTTAATATCCGCGGCAACGATGTGAGCTACAACCCCGTGGTTTTAAGTTTTGCATTAATTAACCAGGATCATGCTAAAATATTCATCAACCCTGATAAATTAACTGCTGATGATAAGGCTCAGTTGTTAAAAGAGGGTGTAGAGGTATTTGATTACGAAGAAATAGAGGATGCGTTAAAAAGGATTCCGGAGAACAGCTCCATATTCATTGATCCGAAACGCAACTGTTTTGCGTATTCAAAGTTGATTCCAAAAACGGTTAGGGTTATAAAAGACACCAACCCATCTACCCAGCTTAAAGCCATTAAAAACGAAACAGAACTGGCCAATACGCGTAATGCAATGGTTAAAGATGGTGTTGCGATTACCCGTTTCCTGAAATGGCTTTCGGAAAACATTGGAAAGACTTTAATTACTGAACTTTCTGCAGCTGCTGAATTGCGTAAGTTCAGAGCAGCCCAGGAAGGATTTGTTGGGGATAGTTTTAATACGATTAGTGCTTATAAAGCACATGGAGCCCTGCCTCATTATGGAGCATCTGAGCAGAGCAATTCGGAAGTAAAGGCCGAAGGGTTGTTCCTGGTAGATTCTGGTGGCCAGTATTTTTATGGAACAACGGATATTACCCGTACCATCCCAATGGGAAACAATACGGAAGAAGAACAAATGGATTATACGCTGGTATTAAAAGGAATGATTGACGGATGTAAATCGCGCTTTCCAAAAGGTACTTGTGGCTATCAGATTGATGCAATAACGCGCAAACCATTATGGGATTATGCGCTTAACTATGGGCATGGAACCGGACATGGTGTTGGTTATTTTTTAAATGTACATGAAGGCCCCCAGGTATTTAACCCAACTGCAACGCCCGTTGCTATTGAACTTGGAATGATCACTTCTGTTGAGCCTGGGATTTACCGTCCGGGGAAACATGGTATCAGAATTGAAAACCTGGTAAACACCATTAAGGATGTAAGCAATGAGTTTAATGAATTTTATGCTTTTGAGTGTTTAACTATTGCGCCGATAAGCACTAAGATTGTTAAAAAGGATTTACTGGAACAAAATCAGATTGACTGGCTTAATGGTTATAATGCGCTGGTTTTTGAGAAACTTAGTCCGTTTTTGAATGAAGATGAGGTGGCCTGGCTGAAGGAAGAGACAAGGGAATTTAGTATTCTCAGCTAAATTTCAGGAAAAAATATTGGAGAGGAGAGGTAAAAAAAGAGAATGTGTTCCAGGAGGAGAAACACATTCTCTTTTTCTCTTTAGCTAACGGAACGGTCTAAATGAACATATCCGCCGTCAACATATACCAGTTGCCCTGTAGTATGGCTCGAGGCTTCTGACAGCAAAAACACGGTAGCGTTGGCTATTTCTTCGGCAGTTGTCATTCTGTTTCCCAATGGGATTTTAGCTTTAATAGAAGCCAGTTTTTCTTCAGAATTAGGGATTGAGCTGATCCATGTTTGATACAAAGGCGTATAACACTCTGATACGATCACAGAATTTACACGGATGCCATGCGGCAATAATTCAACCGCCCACTCTCTTGTAAGCGCATTTCTGCCCCCATTGGCTGCAGCATAGGCGGATGTACCACCCTGGCCAGTATCAGCAACTTTTGAGCCTATGTTAACAATAGCACCTTTTGATTTGATGAGTGATGGTAAGGCATGATGTGCCATTAAATAATAATGCACGATATTTTTATGTAAGCTCTCTATAAACTTTTCGTAGCTGCCGCTGGTTAAGCTAACCCCATCATTTACGCCCGCATTGTTCACCAATCCATCTATTCTACCGAACTTTTCCAACACCTGGGCTATAGCCTTCGCATTATCTTCCGGATTAGTTAGTTCAGCAACGACCTGAAATACTTTATCCCCGTTTGCGGCTATATCATCGGCCACTTTCAAATTATCGGCTTCGTTTCTTCCAATGATAACAGGAATGGCTCCTTCTTTGGCCAATACCCTTACAATGCCCTCGCCAATGCCTTTAGCACCACCTGTTACGATAATTACTTTATCTTTTAATTGCAGATCCATAGATTGCTTATTTCAAATTGTAAAATTTAGTTGCATTACCTCCCCAAAATAATGCTTGTTCGTTTTCTGAGAGTTTGGAAACATAGCCTTTAGCCAGATCTACTACCTGCCCGTAAGCCGCTGCAACCAGGCTCACCGGCCAGTCGGACCCGTACATCAACCTGTTTGTTCCAAAGGCTTCAAAAACCACATCAAGATATGGGGTAAAGTCTTCTTTTTTCCAGTATTTCCAATCTGCCTCAGTTACCAGACCGGATACTTTACAGTATACATTTTCATGAGCTGCCAGCTTTTGTATGTCAAGCGCCCAATCATCGATGTTTTTATTTTTAACATCCGGTTTAGCAATATGATCCAGTACAAAAGGCTGATCCGGAAATTTAGCTACCAGTTCGGCTGCATACTTTAACTGATCCGGAAAAACCAATATATCATACGTAAATCCGTAATCTTTTAACTTGCTTATTCCGTTAACAAAATCAGGTTTTAGCATTAGGGCACGGTCTGTTTCGCCTTGCAAAATATGCCTGAATCCCTTCATTTGAGGGTGCTCGCTTAAATCGGCAAGCTGCTCACTGATGTTTGCAGCCCTCAGATCGACCCAGCCGACTACGCCCTTAATAAAAGAGTGATCTTTGGCATTTTGCAGTTGAAAGGCATTCTCTGCAGCAGACTGATCTGCCTGGACCACCACGCAGCCATCGAAATTAAAGTGCTCAAGAACGGGTTGTAGATGCATTGGAAGAAAATCATCCTGCAGCACCGCCATATCATCTGTTATCCAGCTATCCCTTACTGCATTATATTTCCAGAAATGCTGATGAGAATCAATTCTTAACATAATTTTTAACCTGTTGTTTTGAGCTGCCAAGGCCATCTATGCCAAGTTCTACAACATCACCTTCTTTAAGATAAACAGGAGGATTAAACCCTAATCCAACACCTGCCGGTGTTCCGGTAGAAATTACATCACCAGGTAACAAAGTCATGAACTGACTAACATATGAAATTACAAAAGGCACGTTAAATATAAAGTTGGAAGTATTTCCATCCTGCATTATTTTACCGTTTACGCTAAGCCAAAGTCTAAGGTTATCGACGTCAGCAATTTCATCCTGTGTGGCAAGGAATGGACCTAAAGGTGCAAAAGTATCGCAACCTTTTCCTTTGTCCCAGGTTCCGTTTCTTTCGATCTGGAACTCACGCTCTGATACATCGTTATGTAAAACGTAACCTGCAACATAATCAAGGGCATCAGCCTCATCAACGTAAGATGCTTTTTTTCCGATTACCACTGCCAGCTCAACTTCCCAATCTGTTTTTACAGAATTTTTAGGGATCACAATATCATCAAAAGGCCCTACCATAGCAGTAGATGACTTCATAAAAATAACAGGTTCAGGTGGTATTGGTGCGTTGGTTTCCTTTGCATGGTCGGCATAGTTTAATCCTATACAAACTATTTTTGAAGGACGCGCTACTGGTGAACCTAAACGTGTGCCTGCCGGAATTGTGGCCAATTTACCCTCATTTGCTTTAACAAATGCATCCAGTCTGGCTAATCCGTTATCATTAAAAAATTTTTCATTATAGTCCTCGCCAAAGGCCGAGGTATCATACCAAATATCGTTTATAATAACGCCGGTTTTTTCCTGATCGGCTGCTCCCCATCTGATTAATTTCATTGATATCTATTTATTTTAAAAACTCAAATTAGTTATTTAATTTAACAAATCCTCCATCTAAAGGATAGTCGTTTCCAGTTACAAAACCAGCTTCGTCTGAGCATAAGTATAATGCCAGAGAAGCTACTTCCTCTGGTTTACCCATGCGGCCTATTGGCTGACTTTTAGATAGCTTTTCAAAAACTGCTTCTTCTTGACCTGCATAGTTTTTGGCAATAAAGCCATCCACAAAAGGCGTATGTACCCGTGCAGGTGAAATGCTGTTACATCTGATGCCATCGGCCATATAATCGCGCGCGACAGAGAGCGTCATGGCATAAATTGCGCCTTTACTCATAGAATAAGCAAACCTGTCGGTAATGCCAACCAACGCAGCGATAGAAGCCATATTAAGGATTACTGCTGAACTGCTTTTTTTCAATGCCGGGATTGCCGCATATAAGCAATTATAAGCCCCTTTAACATTTACATTAAAGATCTTAGTGAAATCATCTTCACTGGTGGTCTCCAGTTTTCCTACATGGGCAATACCAGCGTTATTGATCAGGATATCTATATTTCCAATTTTGTTAAAGATATCGATTACCTGAGCCTGGTTACTTACATCACAGCTGTAGCCTATTGCGTTTCCGCCTGCTTTAGTGATCTCATCTATTGTATTTGAGGCCGCTTCTGAGTTGAGTTCTATGATATGAACCAAAGCCCCTTGTTTTGCAAAAAGAACAGATATTGCCCTGCCGATTCCGCTTCCTCCGCCTGTAATAATTGCTGATTTTCCTTTTAAACTGAACATGCTTACCTTATTATAATGAAACGCCTCTTTTCCATGGGATGAAGTCATCCTGATTTAACAATACTGCTTTAGGTGTGATTTCGCCACTTGCAGCTTTGATGCAATATTCAAGAATCTCTTCGCCCATTTCCTCAATGGTTTTTTCGCCACGAATGATTGCGCCAGTGTCTATATCAATGATGTCGCCCATTCTGCTGGTCAGGGCTGTGTTTGTTGCTATTTTAATTACCGGACAAACAGGATTTCCTGTTGGCGTACCTAAACCTGTGGTAAACAAGATCAATGTAGCACCACTAGCCGCTTTTCCCGTTGTCGCCTCGACATCATTTCCAGGAGTACATACCAGGCTTAATCCTGGTTTGGTTACCGGCTCAGTATAATCCAAAACGTCAACTACAGGAGAAGTACCTGCTTTTTTAGCCGCTCCGGTACTTTTGATGGCATCGGTAATTAAACCATCCTTAATATTCCCGGGTGATGGGTTCATATGAAATCCGGAACCTACTGCATGGGCCTGGGCATCATACTCCTGCATTAACCTGATAAATTTTTCGGCCGTTGGTTTATCTACACACCTGTCGATTATATTTTGTTCTGCACCGCATAGTTCCGGAAATTCTGCCAACAGTACCTTGGCTCCAAGTGCAACCAAAAGATCAGAGGTATAGCCCACTGAAGGGTTAGCAGAAATACCACTGAACCCATCGCTACCACCACATTTAACCCCAACACACAGCTTACTAAGCGGCGCAGGGCTTCTTTCTATTTTATTGATTTCAGTTAAACCTTCAAACGTTTTAAGAATGGCATCCTTTATCAATTGCTCTTCGCTCTGGCTTTGCTGCTGTTCAAAAATCAAAACCTTTTTATTGAATGTAGGGTTGCGTTCTTTGATATCGTCTAGCAAACTTTGTGTTTGCAGGTGCTGACAACCAAGACTAAGCACAGTTATCCCTGCTACGTTTGGATGATCCGCGTAAGCAGCTAACAGATTACTTAACAGATCTGCATCCTGGCGCGTGCCCCCGCAACCACCCTGATGATTAAGGAATTTTATACCATCAACATTTTTGAATACTCTTTTTTTAGTTGCCTGAGCAGATGCTAGACTATCTACATTAAAGGAATCTATTGATTCGCCGTCCTGATAAGCAGTAAGCAACTGATCTGTAAACTGTTTGTACTTATCGGTTACATTATAACCCAGGGTATTGTATAATGATTCTTTTATCACATCCATATTCCTGTTTTCGCAGAAAACTGTAGGAATAAACAACCAGTAATTTGCTGTTCCGACTTTACCATCCTGACGGTGATATCCGTTGAATGTTCTGTTTTGAAACTTTGATACGTCAGGAGCCTGCCATTGGTAATTTACATTTCTGTATGCATAATCCTGAGAGGCATGATGAACATTTTCGGTAGTCATTAACCCTCCCTGAGGAATAAAAGCAGTTGCTTTGCCAACCAATACGCCATACATTAAAACATCCTCGCCAATTGCCCTATCCGTTATGAAAAACTTATGCTTGGCGTGTACATCATCCTTTAAATCGAATGTTAAGTTATTCCATTCAATTTTTTGTCCTTTTGATAGATCCTGCAAGGCTACCAGAACATTATCATCTGGATGTATTTGCAGGAAACTTTTATTAGTTATTATTGACATTATGCTTTTAATTCAAATATTTTATCCATCATCACCCATTTCTCACCAGGTTTAGCACCCGGGATTGCCTGTTGATATTTCCACATTAATTTCTCCCACTCCTGTACCTTTTCATTTGAGGCATCCATGGCTCCCTTCTTTTCAAAGCTAAATTTACCATTTACTTCCATAATCATAAACAGCCTATTGCCATATCTGTAAATTTCCATTGTATCGATTCCGGCAGAGGTGATGCTCTCCTGAATTTCGGGCCATACCTGCTGATGCATTACTTCGTATTCTTTGATCAGATCAGGATCATTTACCAGATCAAGCGCTAAACAATATCTTTTCATTTTATATATTTTCTAAGGTTTTAATACTATGTTCTTTTAACAACCTTATGCCCGGTTACACCAAATAGAAATACAACGGCGAAGCATATTAATGGCACGATATAACCTATCTGAATATCGGCTATATCAGCAACGTAACCCATTGCCGGAGGCAATATTGCGCCACCAACGATGGACATGATGATCAGACTGCTTCCAAATTTTGTGTCTTTTCCAAGATCCTTTATACCCAGAGAGAAGATAGTTGGGAACATGATGGACATGAAGAATGCAATTCCGATAACAACAAATAATGATATGGTGCCATGAGTTACTATTGCGAGAACGCAAAGTACCATGCTGGCTACAGCATAAATAGCCAATAACCGCTCTGCTTTAATAAATTTCATAAGGAAAGTACCAAGTACCCTCCCAATCAGGAAGGCTAGGCCCATGCCTATACCTGCATAACCAGCTGCCTTTTGCTGATCTATTTCGGCAGCTTTGGTAGCATACAGAATAAAAAAGCTAAACACACACACCTGAGCACCTACGTAAAAGAACTGTGCAAGAACAGCCCATCTTAGGTGTTTATGCTTAAGCGCATCCAATAAGGTATGGTCAGTTGCTTTGTCGCCCGGTTCTTCTGTCTCCACAATTTCCGGTAATTTCAGAAAGACAAAGATGATTGCTATGACCAGAATAATGCTCCCCAGCACCAGGTATGGTGTTTTTACTGATGAAGCTTCTGATGCCAAAGCAAATTCCCTTGCAGAGGCAGTCATTTTACTTAACTTCTCATCAGATATCCCTTCTATTAAAATAATTTTAGCACCGATTATAGGAGCAGCCGTTGCTGCAAGTCCATTAAATGATTGCGCAAAATTCAGTCGAAAAGTTGCCGTTTCAGGAGGGCCAAGCAAGGATGCATAAGGATTGGCCGCTGTTTCCAGGATGGTTAGTCCGCATGCTATGATAAATAGTGCCCCCAAAAAGAATACATAAGCTTGCGTATTTGCAGCCGGTATGAATAAAAACGATCCTATGGCAAACAATGCAAGCCCCAGAATTATCCCCGTTTTATAACCATACTTTTTCATAATGAATCCCGCTGGGAGTGCCATTACAAAATAAGCGATGAACACTGCAGAATCAACCAGAGATGCCTCTAAAGTACTTAAACTAAAAGACCTTTTTAAATGGGGAATAAGTATTGGATCTAGGTTATGTACAAAACCCCACATAAAAAACAGGGAGGTAATCATAATAAACGGAAAAAGATATTTGTTTTTAGTCATCTGGTTTAATTTTTTGGTTAATTTTGGCAAATAAAGTGTCTATTACCCTTGTTATGCAGCTCAATTTGCAAAATGCCATAATGAAGATTTTGATTTATTATCTGATTTCGATTCGTGCGTTGAATAGTCCGATAGTAGTGTGTGGAGAAAGCGGTTTATGCAATTGCCAGCTAAGGGGATAATACTTGCCCTTTTGAACAGCTACAGGCTTCAGTTCCTGACGGTAAATGGTTTGACTTACATTGTTATCTAAGCTCATTACATTCACCTTTTTAAATCCATTGTAATACTTAACAATAAGCTGGTTTGCTCCCTTTTTAAGCGGCAATAAAATCACATCTTTCAACTGTTTATCTTTAAAAGGATTATTATGTTCTGCCAGCACTTTCCCGTTCAGTGTTACTGTTACTCCGTCCCCACTGGTTATGCCAACCAGATAAGGTTGATCTTTAGCTGAAGTTATTTCTTGCAAAAGGTAGGTTGCCGAGTTTCTGTCGGCTTCTATTTCGTAGGTCACATTATTTTTCAGTTCTCCCTTTTTCTCCCATGTTCCACCATTTGAATCTGGCCATGGCTTGCTTACATCTACATTAGTCAGATTGCCATGTACACCACCTACCCCAGAATAAAGCGGCCCTGTTTGGTAAATATCACCCCATTTAATGGTGGAAGGATCGTTCTTCAACTTTTCTGCGCCAGTTCCATTTAAGGTTATTGCGGTGGCTTTACCATTCAGCTCTACATCTATAACCTTTCCTTTTTCTTCATCCGTATAATAGATTGCAGGAACAAGGTTTCCGGTTTTTGAAGGACTAATTGTCCATGATTCCTTTACTGTGCTCTGATAGCGGTTATTGTAATCAATACCTGAGCTGCTGTAATGCTTAAAGGCATTGTGCGAGTCAAGAATTAAAGGTGCTTTAGTGAAAGCGACTCCAAGAACGTATGCATCTTTAATTTTCCCGGTAAGGCCTGGAAGTGTAATCACTCCGTTTTCAGGAGCTGAAAGCAGGTGCAGATAAATTTTATCAGGTCTGCTCGTTAGGCTTCCCCATTTGAATGAAATGTGAAAAGGGTCTGGATCTGTTCCATAAATGGCTTCTTTATTTTTATCGAGCCATTTACCGATGCTTAATAAAACATCCTTTTCGAAATCAACTACAGAACCATCGCCCTTTGGGCCGATGTTTAGAAGGAAGTTTCCGCCACGACTTGCAACTCTGATTAAACTGGTGAGTTTCTCGCGCATTTTTTCTTCTTCGCTCCCTCTCACCTGCCATGAACGATAGCTCCATGTTTCGTCGAAGAAAGACGCAGGAGATTGCCAGGGCACTCCGATAGCATAATCTGGCTCCTGGTTGTCGCCCATTACGTTAAAGTCGCCCATATCATTCCCGATTCTGCTTCCGATCATACAATTTGGCTGAAGCTTATGAACCAGGTCTCTAAGGTCTTTGCTTTCATTAGCATTTTGGGAGCCCATATCAAACCACAGTTCAGAAACGGGGCCATAATTACTTAGCAATTCTGTAATCTGCTTTTTATTGTATTCCACATGTTCGGGGGTAATATAATCTGAATTGCTGCTCGAGATTGGAGAAGCCTGAGGGAAATGCCAGTCGATTAGCGAGAAATATAAACCAAATCTTAACCCACCACGCTTACAGGCGTCGGAAAGCTCTTTTACAATATCCCTTTTGAACGGGGTGGCATCAACCACGTTAAAATCTGTAGTATTTGTTTTAAACATACAAAACCCATCGTGATGCTTTGAAGTGATTACCAGAGAGCGCATGCCGGCTTTTTTTGCCAGGGCAACAATAGAATCGGCATTCCAGTTTTGGGGATTAAACCTTTTAGCAACATCTGCGTAAGTATCACTATAAATACCCGCGTGCGCCTGAATCTGTTCACTTAATCCTTTGGTTACCGGCTTACCTTCCCATACGCCACCCAATACAGAGTAGATTCCGTAGTGAATGAACATGGAATATTTTTGATCCTGCCATTCCCTTAATGCTTTAGGATCGTGCTGTCCAAAAACAAGGGTTTTGCAGAAAAGTAATAATGCAAATAAAATGATTGTTTTGTGTTTCATGTTTATTTAAGTGGTTTATCCAGGGTGATCTTTTGTGTATTCTGACTTCTAAAAATAGATATTTCGACAGTTTTATCTGACTTATTTTGCTGCTGCAGGGCAACCAGATCTGCTACTTTATATGTGGTCTTTTGCTTAAAGGAAAGTATGACATCATTGGCTTTTAACACTCCGGCAAAGGGGCTGTTGGCGTGAACGCTAAGCACCAGAACTCCTATTTCTTCGGGCATTCCTGTTGCAGAACGTTCTCCTAATGTTTCGAGATTTTTAATCTGTAAGCCGAACCATTCGGTTGATTCACTCGTAGTTACCCCTTCGATTCCTTTAAGTACCGGAATCGGGGCTTTTTTCGCTAGCTTACGTAAAGCAGGAGAGGTTACCCCGAATTGATCTGTAGGAAAGCTTTTAAAGCCTACAGTAAGTGCTTTAGAAGTGCTTTTAACGCTGTAATCGCCAATAGCCGGGTTTAAAAATTCGGGGTTACCAAAGGTAGAATGCTGATCGGTACCAGCCTTTTGCGATTTCTCTAATGAGGCTTTATCTGCAAAGAAATTATAGTCGATTTCCTTGCCCCAAAAATTAATTCCGATTGGGTAATAGTTCCTGGTGATGATGTTATGCTTAAATACATCACCACTATTTTCAAACCATACATGCGGGTGGAAGGAGTTGTTTAAAACAATGTTATTCTCTACTGTTCTATAAAAGCCTTCGCGAAGTTTTAAACCCCCGTTTAAGCAAACATTATTGTAGATGTGGTAATTGCTTGATCCATCGTCCAGATCAATATCCCATCCATGTTCACAATGAAACCTGTTATCATGTAATGTAATGGTATTAATAACATCGGCAGTAATTAATGCAGGATTGTCTTTAGCGATCTTATTCATTACCGGAACATTAGCATTCCAATATCTATCTCTGCCCCATGAATTAAACGCCCCGTGATCACCAGATTCCAAAACAGTATTAAAGACGTCGTTAAAAGAAATTTCATGACCACCCCATGTTCCCTCACTAATGTTTATACCTGCTCTTGGAACATCATAAATGGTATTGTGGGTAGCAGTAATACTCATAGACATGGAGATCTGTACGCCGGCGACCTGTTTTTCAACTTGTCCCAATCCGTACATCAATGTATTTTCGACAGTGCAATTTGCGGGATAGTTATTTGTTTTTGGTCCGCGAACGGTATCAATTTCATTTACCGGAACAAACTGAGCGTATTCAAAACTTGGAGACCGGACTGCTTTGGGATCGCCAACAAAACAAACCCCACTTGCGCCTGCGTAGGCTATGTGGCAACCGGAGATTTTATTATCTCTATTATAGTTACTTAAAAATACTGCGTTGCCGCCAACATGGTTAAAGAAACAAGATCTGATCTGGCAAGACTTCGCACCTTCCATTAAAACTGCTCCTCCTCTGTATATTGTCCAGTCGCTGCGCAATAACGGCTCTTTGGTTTCCATAAACGTTCTAAGCGTATGTGTAAGCTCAAGACCTTCGATGCTTATATTGGTAACTGGAATTTCTTCCGATCCTTTGAATTCAAAAAGATGTTTTAGGCGTGGGATTTCTACTTTGGCCGTGGTAAGGTTCGCGCTCGATTCGGGATAATAATAAAGCAGCTTTTCATCTTTATTGTAGTACCATTCTCCTACGGTATCCAGTTCCTCAAATATATTTTCTACAAACCGATATTTATCGTGCATACCCATTTGTCTGTTATTCTGATAACCGCCCTCCATTTTCAATTTACCATCTACATCTTTTCCAGTGATTTGATATTGGTACCCGCCCCACTCAGCTTTATGCAAAGCATGAATGAATCCCCCTGCTGGATTTTTCCAGCTTGCAATGCGCTGAGGACTTAAGGCATCGGCCGAAGATCCGCCATAAAACCTTACAGCTGGATTATAGTTCGGGTATCTTGCCATGCGCTGCTGATGGCGGTTAATGAAAAGCTGGTCGAAAACATGTTCTTCACTGACTTTGGCTTTCATTATGTTTCCCTTGTAAGACTCCCATTTTAAGGTTAAAGGAGTGCCGCCACTAATGGTTACTTTTTCATTAGCATACGGCTTTATGGTTAGACCGGCATTTGCTTTTCTTGAATCCTCGAGGCTGAATACAACGGTTTCCGATAGATAGTATGTTCCGCTTCTAAGGTAGATGATAACTTTACCGGGTATGTTTCGTGCAGTTAGCTGAGCCTTTTTGATACTGGCAAAAGGCTTTTCTATAGATCCTGAATTCTTATCGCTGCCTTTTGGAGAAACATAAATATCCTTGCCGAAGGCATGACCAGCAATCAGCAATAAGGCAAACAGGAATGTGGACAAAGATTTCATCAGCTTTCTCATTAGGTTCATTTGGTTTCTCAAAGAAAGCGAATTACAATCTACAAAGTTTTCCGAAATTGTCTAAATATTAAGCGATTTTGGCATAACACCCCAGTTATAAGCCAAAATGAAGTAATAATAATAAAGCCAGCCGCAAAATGCGGCTGGTTTTAGATTATGGCTAAAGTGCGCGTTTAAGACTGCTGCTATTTTATCATTTTTTTCAAATAGGCCATTGGTATTTTAATCATGGTCTCATCAGATAGGTTTCCAGAAACGTTGTTCAATTTCATGTCTGTTAAATTCACATCTACTTTACCAGAAGTGTTTAATGTCAATTGTTTTATACCAAACTGGGTCTTACCTTGTTCATCACCGAAGATGTTTAATTCTGATCTACCTGATGCCTTTACATTTAGGGAATCGAAAGATTTCATTTCAGATTTAAAGCGTGAAGATTTTAAATCCAGGTTCAGGGTTTTTACTCCTTCTCCAATCAGTACTAAATCATTAACTTTTTCTTCAAAAAGGTCCAAGTGACTGACATTAAAATCTTTATCTAAATTCAGTAAAAACACATTCTTGGCATTTAATCGTAGCGGCGCTTCACTGTTTTTAAAATTCACCGTAATTGCATCCAAGTCCGATAGATTTAATTCCTCGATTTTTGGCGCATAAACGTAGATAGCAATTGGATATTTTATTTCTTGATGGTCCCCCTTTATGATAATGTGAAGTTGCTCATTTTCATCGACACTCATTGAAACAAAATCTTTATATACTTCAGAGACCTTTGCACCATGGGCTGCATCATTCACCAGATTCAAGTACCATGATTTATTTGCTCGCCCTCTCACGCTTATTGATTTAAAGGCTTTGCTCTTGAGAGTAACAAATCCATCCGAAGGGGTGTTAAAGTTTGCATTGGCCGTTTCTTGCGCTTTAATTTGTTCCGGGAACTTATAGTCTTTATTTATGGTATACGCCATTATTGTTAATGGTATGATAAACATTAACAATACAAATATAATGAGTAACTTATTACTTGTTTTCATTTGAATAAATTTTGGTTTTTAAGGATTAGTAAATGTTTCTTTTACAAATTTCTGGTAGCGCACTTCCAGTTCATCGAAGCCAATATCAAGAAGGTAAAGATTTCTGAAAAATACAGGAAGCTCTTCGTCCATAAACTGGATTTTACTGTAAATTTTTATCTGCTTAATGGCATCTTCAGCAATAAAAAAACCAATTCCCCGCTTATTGCTTAGAATATTCTTATTCTGTAAGAGCTCATAAGTTCTCATTACCGTATTTGGATTGACTTCAAGCGATACTGCCAGTTCTCTCACAGAGGGCACTTTATCTTCGCTTTTCCATTTTCCAAGCAAAATATGTTCACAAACGTAATCCCCTATTTGAAGGTATATCGCCTTATTCTCTCTAAATTCCATGTTTGTGTTGTTAAAAATTAAACTTCTTTTTCTTTTACCCTGAAAAAGGTAACGCACCAGAGAAAGACCGTTACGGCTGTTATACCTACCATGGCGTATATGAAAAATTCACTATGGGCTGAACTAAATCCGAAATTTGCCGAATCCTGCATCTTGTCTCTTGTCATCCAGTTTGCTGTTTGGATCAAGGTATAAATAAGCGCCGTTAAAAAGAGCATTACCACAACAGCAGTTTTGATGTAATGAAACCGATTAAAATAAACCGAACCCAACAGAAAAATACTGGTGATCATGAACGGCACAACAACCATGGATTTTATCTCATCATGCTCAAAAAAATCGTTAAAAAAAGACCTTGCACTCACAATACCTGTTTTGGGTGTTGGATGAACTCCGGAAGTCCAACTAAAAGTAATTGTACCAATCGTCTTATCAATATATTTTACAAACGCCAAATCTGTTATATAAAAGACAAGTAAAAAGCTAAACACACTGAAGATGCCAGTATAAAAGATGCTGCAAAGCCATTTTTCTAATATAGAGGCAGGAGTCATCAATTCGATAATGGCTTTCGGTTTTTGCCCTAATAAGGAAAAATAACCACTAGCTATAACACTAATAAAAATGAATCCCAACGTCAGGAACAATGGAATTCTAAAAGACAAGTATAAAAACCCCTCTGAATTATATCTGTACCCTTTCTCCGCTTCAGGGTCTGGCAAATTCCAGGCGTAAAAAAGGATAAGCACGCCCACAACCACCAATAGGCTGATCAGGTATATTTTGCCAAACTCAAGCCATTGTCTTTTTACCAATAACCCAAAACGATTGAAATTAAATGAGTTGTTCATAGCGCGTTAATTAAAAATGGGTTTTAGTTTTTTCTTTTCTGCAATCACTGCATTGAATAGCAGCTCAATATCCATCTTGCTATCTTCCTGATGAAAGTTCGGAACTACTGCGTTATATCCCGATAATGCCGGCTCAGCATAGATCACAGTTTCATCCAACTCCTTCATCTTTTTAAAAGTGAGTTTTTGGGTAATTTCTTCAATAGATGCCTTTAATGAGATTGTACTCTCATCCAACATGATCACCGTATCAATTAAATTATCAAGATCACGTACCTGATGGGTTGATATCACAATGCAACGATCGTCAGTTAAAGCAGAGGCCATCACCTTACGGAATTGCGCCTTTGAAGGGATGTCCAAGCCATTTGTTGGCTCATCCATGATCACCAGTTTAGCCTGGGTGGCCAGGCCAAAGGCAATAATAAATTTCTTTTTTTGTCCATAGGACATATTTACCAGCTTATTGCTAATCGGAATGTTAAATTCCTCTAATAACACATTCAAATAAGCATAGTCAAATTTCTTATAAAAGGGAGCATTTGCCTTTATATAAGCATCAATTTTGATTGATGGGAGGTAAAACTCCTCAGGAATAAAACAAATGTCAGCTAATAGTTCAGGTTCTCTTTTCGCGGGATCAAATCCCATCACTTTTAAAGATCCACTTTGTGCATATACCAAACCTGCTATATTTTTTAATAGACTGGATTTCCCTGCACCGTTTTTTCCTAGTAAGCCGTAGATATGACCAGCACTGAGCTGCATACTCATGTCTTTAAAAAGCAAATTATGCTTACTGTAACCAAAATTAAGATTGTTAATTGTTATCATTACTACTGTATTAGTTAAATAATACACTAATGTATAATGTAATTTTATGATATCCTAATAATTAGGAAAATAAATTCAGGATTAAAATTTAAAGCTTAAAAGACGAATCTGAGAAAGCAGCAATAAACTATACAGCTACACCAGTTGCAGTCGTCAACAATACCGCATTTTATTATTAACCAAAATCCAGAAGATCTTTTGGGTTTATATCTAAGCCTTTTGCCAGCTCAACGATGGTAGAGAGTTGAACATTTAGTTTCCCATTCTCTATTTTGGATATTTTGCTATCATCAAGATCACAACGAGTAGCTAAAGCCCGCAAACTAAGTCCCTTACTCAAACGAATTTTCTGTAAATGCGCGCCGAAACTTACTTGTAAGTCAGAATAGTTTTTTTTGGGCATGTGCTTTTTATCAAGCAAGTAAAATCCCTATATAAAATAAAAATATTGCGGACTTAAATGACCGCATTTAGAAAATTTTTGATTATCTTAGTCACATGAATTAAAATATGTAATGCTATTTTTGTAATTCTTCTTAAAAAACTGGAAGCATTACACTAGAGTCTTGATCTGGAAAACTGGTAATTTAATAGACCCAAGACGACGGTGAAGATGCTCACGCTAAATGGCGTGGGCTCTTTTTATCGTGGTCAAGGGTATACCAGTACCTCCAGATCGATAAATTGAGCTTCACGTCATTTTGCGTTATCTCCCTTTATGACTCATATTAATTGTTAACTAACTATTATTAATATGAACTTTACCAGTTGTAAGATCAAAGACGAACACCGTAATTTCCTCAAATTCAGTCAGGGTGATGAAAAGGGCCTGGAGTACTTCTACAACCGCCTCTACCCTTCTTTATTCTATAARAGAAGTCGGTACATTAAAGATGATACCAATGCCGCCAGCATCGTCAGCGARGCMTTTCTGCGYCTCTGGCTAATTCGGAACAGCATCACAGACCCCAACCACATTGAAACCTTCTTGAGTGACACCACCATCGAAGCCTGCAAATCCTATTACAGAACTTCMAGTCACAATTTCCAGCGGAATATGCTTCGGCTWGATGAGATCGAAAACTACCAGGAATTCATGGGAGGCCATGATCCTGAAGAGGAATTGGATCCCGATGACATTTTCTATCAGGAAGAACTTGATGAACGCTTAAAACTGCAGTGGCAGCAAGTTGAGGCGGTCATCCCCAATCTGACTGAGAATCAGCAATTGTTTATCAAGCTCTGCCTGAAATATGCATTCAACTATGAGCGTATTGCCTGGCATATTGGTGGCATCTCTGATTATCAGGTCGCCAGCACGGTTGAAAAAACACTCGAAACCTTAAAGTCCATTCTGACCAGCTCACAAAAACTGGAGGCTACAGGAAAGACCACCAAATTCAAATTCGAAGGTGACCTCTGCGAAGAGCAATCCAGAATTCTGCACATGCGCTATGAACTCCAGTACAGCTTTGAAGAGATTGCCAGGCAAATGAATTTAAGTCAGCCGCACATTCAACGAACCTTTGCGCAGGCYTGYACCAAAATCAAAAGAATTAAAAAATAAGCTATGGAAAAAGATACCATGATCCTAACCCGTAAGATCCAGCTGCTGATTGATTCCGAGGACAAAGAAGAGATTAAGGCCGCAAAGGATCAATTGTACAGCTGGCAGCGGATTTGTTTCCGTGCCGCCAACATGATCATGAGCCATCATTTTGTGCAGGAACAGGTCAAAGATTTTTTTTATTTAACAGAAGAAATCAAGCTTAAAATCGC